>JALWRU010000265.1 GCA_026994095.1 Nitrospira sp.
CTCAGTAGTAGTTGAATCTAATCAACTCTTATCAAGCGTTCAAACCCGTACAAGCTTAAAACTTCATTCTATCCAGTTTTCAACGACCGAATCCCACGCCACGCACCCACTCCCGTGGGCCGTTTTGTGCAAGCCGCATATTCTGGAGGCTCTCCACCTTCCTGTCAATGGAAAGTTGGCATTCTTTTAAAGAAAAGTGATTCGGCATTTCAGTGAACAAAAATAACGCAACAAAAACAATGATGTGTGGGCTATGTCCGAATCGGAAAGAGTTCGTTTGCGATCCGCTTCAAGCTCGGTTGAGGGTCGCCCCAGGGCAGGTTTTCCACAGGTAGGCCGGTCAGTGAACGGAGGGTTTCGGCATTTTGGTTGGCACTTTGGTCGGCCGGGTCAAACGGGCCGTTCAATAGTATTGATACGATGTTGCAATTGGCAGCTTGTATGGCGGCGACTGTCAGGCAGGTGTGATTGATGGTGCCGAGGCCACTGCGGGCAACAATCATTACCGGGAGTTCCAGCGCAGCTGCCAGGTCGCCAATGGTTTTGGTGGCGTTAAGTGGCACTGCCCACCCACCGGCCCCTTCTACCAGCACTGGATCGTGCTGTGCCGAGATGGTGTGAAATGTGGTGATGAGGTCAGGCAGTTGGATGTCGTGACCCTCTGCCCGCGCCGCCACCCACGGTGCCGCCGCCAGTTCAAAACGGCTGGGGCAGACAGTGGTGATGGGCTGCCCACCCCCGGCCGCCTGTTGTAGCGCCAGCGCATCCGGCCCTGCTGCAAGTGTTGTGGGTACACCGGTCTCCACCGGTTTGAATACACCCACCGGGCGCCCCGATTCCACCAACGCCCGCGCCAGGCCACAGGCGACTACGGTTTTACCCACGCCGGTGTCTGTCGCGGTGATGAACAGCCCGTTCACAGCACCGCCGGTAGACGGGAATGCAGGTGAAAGGTCTGGCCAGTGGCGGAAGGGAATTCCATCAGGGTGGCGATAAAGCGGGCCACCTGTTGCGGTTGGCAGAGGTGGTCCAGCGCGTGTCGCTGCAAAATAGCCGCTTGAGCGGCGCTGTTCAGTGCCTGCCACATGATGGTTTCCATGGGGCCTGGAATCACCGTATTGATGCGCACCCCCTTGGTTGCCAGTGGGCGGGCGGCCGATTGGGTCAGGGCTTCAAGCCCCGCCTTGGCAGCCGCGTAGGCAATTTGTCCGACGCGCCCCGCTTGCCCTGCGCCGGAGCCGATCAGCGCTACCAAGCCGCCGGGGGCCAGCCTTAGTTGCTCAATCAACGCAGACGCAGCGGTCAGGTGGCTGTGGATAACTGCTTGCCATTGGTCTTCATTTAACCGACTGGATTGACCATCATGCATAGCCCCGGCAGCGTGGATTAATAAAACAAACGATTGGTCTATTAGAGTGTTGGCGCTGGTAATGAAATCAGTGAGTTTGTTGGGGTCGGACAGGTCGGCAGAGAGGGGGTATGCGGTGCCGCCTGCCCGTTGGATTTGCTCCGCCATGTGTTCGGTTCTGGCCACCTGCTGATGGCAGTGCAGTACCAGCGGATGCCCTCGCCGGGCAAATTCTGCGGCCAGCGCCTGCCCCAGCCCGCCGGAGGCACCGGTAATCAGTACCGGGCCGGGGGATGGGTCGGCGGGCCGATCGGGTGAAGAGGCTGTCATTGAACTAGCCACCGGATGGTCGGGGCGGTTTGTCGATGGCGGCAAGGGCCTTGTCCAGGTGGGCATGGGTATGGTCGCACATGACCGTCACCCGCAGCCGACTGGTACCCTCCGGTACGGTGGGAGGCCGCACAGCCGCCGCTAAAATTCCACTCTCCAGCAGACGCTCACTCAACGCGGCGGCTTGCGTAGTGTCGCCTACCAGTAACGGCAGAATGGGGGTATTGCAGTCAGGCACATTCCAGCCCAGCGCCTTGAGGCCGTTGGCCAGATAGGTGCGGTTGGACTGTAGGGCTTCACGTCGTTGCTGGCCTTCGTCAGACATCACAATCTCCAGCGCGGCCAAGGCCCCCGCGGCAATGGCCGGGGGCAGGGCGGTGGTGAAGATAAAACTACGGGCCCGGTTGACCAGATAGTCGATCAGGTCGGCAGAGCCCGCCACAAACGCGCCGTAACCGCCCAATGCCTTGCCCAATGTACCCATCTGCACAGGCACTTGTGTGCTGTTAAGGCCCGCCAGATGCACGCTGCCGCTACCGTCGTCCGCCAGCACGCCGGTGCCGTGGGCGTCGTCCACCAGCAACGTGGCGCTGTGGCGGGTGCAAAGGTCGGCCAGTTCCCTTAACGGGGCCAGATCGCCGTCCATGCTGAACACCCCGTCGGTCGCCACCAGTACAGGCCCCTCGGTTCGCCGCAAGCGTCTATTCAGTTGGTTGTTATCCCGGTGGGGGTAGGTTCGCAGGGACGCACCCGACAGGCGTGCGCCGTCGATGAGGCTGGCATGGTTGAGGCGGTCACAGTAGACCGTGCCGTCTTCTGCCAGTGCCTGTAGCAACCCCAGATTCGCGGTATAGCCGGAGCCAAACAGCAGCGCTGACTCGGTCCCTTTGAAGGTCGCCAGCCGCGCCTCCAGCGTCTCAAATACCTCGTGGTTGCCGCAGATCAAGCGTGCCGCCCCGGCCCCTAAACCGGCGCTGGACAGCATGGTTTTGGCCGCCTCAATCACCTTGGGGTGGTGCGCCAACCCCAGATAGTTGTTGGAGGACAGATTGACCACGACCTTGCCCCGGTAGGTAATCTCCGGCCCCTGTGCGCTGGTCACCGGGTGGCGTTGGCGATAGGTGCCTGCGGCGTGCAGGCGGTCGAGTTGGGCGCGGTAGGTCACAGGCGCGGTTTTTCCTTTGAGATCGACCGGTTGGCACAATCTGTTGAATCGGGGCGCTCCAGTATACGGCACCTGACGACCGGGCCGTGCTTGACAGTGTATCGTCCCGGCCTCACCATCCACCGATCCACTGGCCCATGCGAGAGTGGCGGAATTGGTAGACGCACTAGATTTAGGATCTAGCGCCTTTCGGTGTGGGGGTTCGAGTCCCCCCTCTCGCACCAGCCGGTGGGGCTGTTTGGGGTATCTTGCCTGAGGAGGTCTGCAATGCGTTGCACCGGAGGGTGGTGGCTGGTCGCGGTGTTACTGCTTTCCGGCGGCTATCGGCAGGTGCGGTACCGTTCCAGCGAGGTGGTGTTCGGGCTGAGTACCGAACAGTTCAAGATTCGTATGTCCGGGCCGTTATTGCAGCTTCAGCTTGCGTTCTAGCCGACCGGAGCCGCCGATCGGGGCACTCCCAAATGGAGTCCGCCGCGCCGTTCCAGCGCGGCTTGGTCCTTGATCATGATATGGCCGTGCAGGTCGGCCAGCAGGCCGTCGCGTTTGAGGCCGCTCACCAGCCGGATGGTGGTCTCAAGGGTGGCGCCGATCACCTCGGCAATCTCTTCGCGGGTGAGCCGCAGGCGGATGCGGATGCCGCCTTCGTGGGCCTCTCCATCGGAGGCGGCCAACTCCAGCAGGAAGCCGATCAGCCGGTGGCGGGCATCCTGAGTGGCCAGCCGCTCCACCCGGCGCTCCAGCTTGTGCATGGATTCGGCCATGCGGTGAACCAGATTCATGGCCAGTTTGGGGGTTTCGTCGATGGTCTCCATGAGGGTGGCGCGGCTGACAAAACAGACCACCGCGTCTTCCATGGCCTGAGCGGTAGCACCGTTGCGCCCGTCGGACCGGAACAGGTCGTCCTCGGCCAGTGTGTCGCCACTGCCCTGAATCCGCACAATGGTCTGCCGCCCTCCACGGCCCGCTCGTACCAGCTTTACGGTGCCCTGACAGACGGTATAGAGACCGGTGCAGGCGCTGCCCTCGTGATAGATCACGTCACCTTTGCGATAGCGGGATGGCAGACACAGGTCGGCCATCTCACCAGGACGGGAGTCGGACAGCCCTTCCCAGATGGTGCGGTCGGCAATGGTGCAGGTGCTGCATTGGGGTAGGGTGGTTTTGGACATGCGCTACATCCTCAAATATACAACCTGGAATCGCCACAGTCTGTGGCCTGCCAGGTGAACTAACTGCCGCTGACCGCCTAGGTCTAGCAAGTGCCGGGCCAGTTCCGTACCGGAGTGCGACCTAACCAGTATTAATGGTGGCAATCGGTGTAGCTGAGCGGGGCAGCGCATATTCGGACAGGCGTTCCGCCGCCACATGACAGCGTAATTCAGGTGAGGCAATAGAGGACAAAGGGGGGCAGACGGGGCATTGTGCCCCGCCGCTGAGGCAGTCTGCCCCTTCTGGACCGGGTGGGTGTGGTGAAGCGAATGGGGCGGGCCGCCCCGATCGATCGACAAAAAATATAGCAGGCGCTGTAGTTGCGCGGGCTGGGCTGGTTTTTGATTAACGAATCGGGCGTCGTTGTTCAGGGTGGCACGGAGTCTGAAAGTGAGTAGTCGTGTCACACCGTGTGACGTTGATTGCGACCCATCGTTGGTGGCGAGCAGGGCTTTTAACCTTGAGGGAGTACACCATGTTGATTGTGAAGGATGTGCTGACCCGCAATGTGGTCTGGGCAGCGCCGGAGACTACCGTTCATTCGCTGAGTGCAACCATGATGGAGCGGGGTATCGGCAGTGTCTTTATTGAGGCAGGCGAGCAGGGCGAAGTGGGCATTGTCACCGAGACGGACGTCGTTCGTAAGGTAGTTGCAGGGGACCGTATTCCCTATGTAACATCGGCGGCAGAGATCATGAGTAGCCCACTGATTACCATCGATATCGGTGCCAGTGCCTATCAGGCGCAGGAGCTCATGGATCAGAAGCGGGTACTGCATCTGGGCGTGACTGAGGCGGATGAATTGGTGGGTATGGTCTCCATTCGGGATCTGATCCACCCTTATGAGCATTTTGAACGAGGGCGGACCTGGGAGTAACCCCGGGCCTGAAAAGGACGCACCATGAAATACGGACGATTGGCGCTGGCGTTGAGCATGTTACTGGCCTGGCCGGTACTGCCCGCAGTGGCGGCAGAGGAGCATCCCAAAGTACTGGGAAAACACCTGGTAGAACATTTGGGATGCCTGTACTGCCACGGACTGGGTGGGCGCAAAGGGTTGGAGAACCCGGACGCGGTGCGCAAGTACATCCCCGGCTGGGATGAGCAGGCCTTTATTGCCCGCTACCCCTCTGATGAAGGGCTGCGGCAGGTAATTATTAAGGGGC
>JALWRU010000266.1 GCA_026994095.1 Nitrospira sp.
GTAGCCAAAGCCCATATTCTGGATGGACGCACCCCCCACGCCATGCTGCTGGAGCTGTTCACCGACGGCGGCATCGGTACGGAGATGCTGCCGTGTTAACCACCGTGCTGCGGTTCGTCTATCGGCTGGCCAGCGGTGCCTGGTTGGGGGTGATTATCGGTGTGGCCCTGCTGACTGCGCCCATCGTTTTTACGCAACTGCCGGTGCAGACTGCCGGGTCGGTCATGGGCAAGGTATTTGGCGGCTATTATCTGGTAGGTACGGCGCTGTCGCTGCTGGGCATTGGTGCGCTGGTGTGGCTGTGCCAACGGACCGGCTGGGACCTGTGGCGTGGACTCTGCGCCGGTCTGCTGGTGGTGCCGTTGCTGTTTTGTCTCTATACCCGCTTTGCCGTCATGCCGGAACTACTGCAGGTGCGGGCGGATGTATGGACTGCGGTTGAGGCCCAGGGTGAAGAGCCGCCCGCCCTGCGTAAACGGCTGGATCAGCTGCACCATCGCTCGGTCATGCTGAACCAGATCATGCTGTTGGCAGCATTACTGTTATTAGGGCTCGAAGCGGTGCGGGAGAGCCGTCGTGAAAGAGGGGTATGACGTGGTACTGACAGGCAAATCGGTTCTGATTACCGGTGGTGGCAGTGGCATTGGCGAGGGCATTGCCCGCCGGTTTGTGGCGGCCGGAGCTACGGTTACGATCAGTGGTCGAAGGCAGCCGCCGCTGGAGGCGCTGGCCAAGGAGTTGGGGTGTCACTGGGTAAGCGGCGACGTGTCGGTGGCGGCGGATGCGGACCGGATGGTGGCCGCGGCGGTGGATGCCGGAGGTGGGCTGGATATTCTGGTGAACAACGCCGGGGTGGCCCGTTTTCTGCCCCTCACCGATACCAGCGAAGCGGTGCTCGACCTGCAACTGAGTGTCAATGTCAAAGGCCCCTACCTGATGGTTCAGGCGGCGCTGGAGCATCTCAAAACCGCACGGGGCAATGTCCTTAATATCTCCTCCACGCTGGCCGTGCGCGGGTTGGCCGGGGCGACTGCCTACGGTGCCAGCAAGGGCGCGGTGGTCTCTATGACCCACCACATGGCGGCGGAATTTGCCCCCTACAAGGTGCGGGTCAACTGCATCTGTCCGGCGGTGGTGGAGACCCCTATTTTTGAGACCATGATGCCCAAAGAGGCGGTGGCTGGCGCGCTGGACGGGCTGGTGGCAGTGCATCCGCTGGGGCGGATCGGTCAGCCAGAGGACGTGGCCGGGGCGGCCCTCTATCTGGCTGGCCCGGACGCGGGCTGGGTGACCGGTACCATACTGATGGTGGACGGTGGCGCGACCACCGTCTGAGCCGCAACTCACCGAGCCGCTGCGCCCCATTGCCGAGCCGCTGCTGGGTTGGTATCTGGCCAATCGCCGGTCGTTGCCCTGGCGCGACAGCCGTGACCCCTACGCCATCTGGGTGTCAGAGGCCATGTTGCAGCAGACCCGCGTGGATACGGTCATCCCCTACTACCACCGTTTTTTGACCCGTTTTCCTACGGTAACGGCGCTGGCCGAAGCGCCGCAGGAAGATGTGCTCAAACTGTGGGAAGGATTGGGGTATTACTCCCGCGCCCGCAACCTGCACCGGGCCGCCGCGCAGGTAGTGGACGAGTTTGACGGGCAACTGCCCGATACGGTGGCCCAATTGAAGACCCTGCCGGGAATCGGCCCCTACATGGCCGGGGCGGTGGCCAGTATCGCTTTTAACCAGCCAGAACCGCTGCTGGACGGCAACGTGGAGCGGGTCCTGGCGCGGCTGTACGCCATCCGTGACGAGATTCGCGCTCCAGCCATTCAGCGCCGCTTGTGGGCGCTGGCACGGGCCTCCCTGCACCCCACTTTGCCGGGGGATTTCAATCAGGGGTTGATGGAGCTGGGGGCCACGGTCTGTCATGTGCGTAGCCCGGACTGCACCGCCTGTCCGTTGACCGATCGGTGTGCGGCGCGGGCCGAGGGGATTGCTGAGCAGTTGCCACTCAAGTTGAAAAAGAAGGCCAGCCCTCATCACCATATCGCCGTGGCGGTGGTGGCCCACGAGAATCGCTGGTTACTGGTGCGACGGCCCCAGTCCGGGCTGCTGGCCGGATTGTGGGAATTCCCCGGTGGTCAGTGCATCCCCAAAGAGGCCCCCAAGACCGGAGTATCGCGGGTGCTGAATGAGCGTTTTGGGGTGGCGCTGAAGGTCGGCCCGGCCCAACCCCAGGTCAAACACGTTTTCACCCATCGACGGGTGACCCTGCACCCGTTCAGTTGCACGGTGACCGATCAGCAGGTAACCCCCACGTTCCACGTGGAGCATCGCTGGGTGGACGAGGCAGGCCTTACGGCGCTGGCGCTGCCGGTGGCCCATCGCAAGATCGCCAACGAGTTGTTGGGGGTACAGGAACAACATGGCTGATTTCCGCTTAAATGCCCCATTTACCCCCAGCGGTGACCAGCAGCAGGCCATCGACCAGTTGACCGCCGGGGTGGAGGCGGGCACCTCCGATCAGGTGTTGCTGGGGGTGACCGGCTCCGGCAAGACCTACACCATGGCCAACGTCATCGCCAATACCGGGCGGCCCACGCTGGTCATGGCCCACAACAAGACCCTGGCGGCGCAACTATTCAGCGAGTTGAGCGGGTTTTTTCCCGACAACGCGGTGCGCTACTTCGTCAGTTATTACGACTACTACCAGCCGGAGGCGTACATCCCCTCGTCGGATACCTTTATCGAGAAGGATTCGGCCATCAATGACGCCATCGACCGCATGCGTCACGACGCCACCACCTCACTGTTTGAGCGCAACGACATTGTGATTGTGGCGTCGGTGTCGTGCATTTACGGCCTTGGCTCGCCAGAGGCCTACCACCAGATGATGGTGTTTGTAGAGGCGGGCGCACGGGTGGACCGGGACGCGATTCTGCGTAAGCTGGTAGACATTCAGTACGAACGCCACGACCACGATTTTTACCGGGGGGCGTTCCGGGTGCGGGGGGATGTGCTGGAGATCTTCCCGGCGGCCAGTGAAGATGTGGCCATCCGCATCAGCTTTTTTGGTGATGAGGTGGACGGTATTTACGAGATTGACCCGCTCAAAGGGGAGATCCTGCGCACCATCCCCAAGGTGGCGATCTATCCCAATAGTCACTATGTGATTCCGCCAGAGAAGGTCTCCGACGCGGTTCACACCATTGAAACCGAGCTGGAAGAGCGCCTGCGGGAGCTGCATCAGGGTGGCAAGCTGCTGGAGGCCCAGCGGCTGGAGCAGCGCACCCGGTTCGATCTGGAGATGATCCGTGAGATCGGTTTTTGCAACGGTATCGAGAACTACTCGCGCCACCTGTCAGGCCGTCTGCCGGGTCAGCCACCGCCAACCCTGCTGGACTATTTCCCTAAGGATTTTTTGCTGATACTGGACGAGTCCCACGCCACGGTGCCGCAGATCGGCTCCATGTTCGAAGGCGATCGCACCCGTAAGGGAAATCTGGTGGAGTACGGCTTCCGGCTGCCGTCGGCGATGGACAACAGGCCGCTAAAATTTGCCGAATTTCAGCATTTTATGCGCAATACCGTGTATGTGTCGGCCACGCCCGGTCCGTTTGAGTTAAAACGCACCAACGGCAAGGTGGTGGAGCAGATCATCCGCCCCACCGGGCTGCTCGACCCACCCATTGAGGTACGCCCTGCTGATGGGCAGGTGGACGATCTGCTGGCAGAGATTCGCCAACGGGTGGCGGCCCACGAGCGGGTATTGGTGACCACCCTCACCAAACGGATGGCGGAGGACCTCACCACCTATTACGACGAGTTGGGGGTGTCGGTGCGCTACCTGCACAGCGATATCAAGACCATTGAGCGCACCATCCTGCTGCGCGACCTGCGCCGGGGCGACTACGACGTGCTGGTAGGGATCAACCTGCTCAGAGAGGGGCTGGATCTGCCGGAGGTATCGCTGGTGGCGGTGCTGGATGCAGACAAGGAGGGCTTTTTGCGGGGCTACCGTTCGCTGGTGCAGACTGCCGGGAGAGCCGCCCGCAACGTCAACGGCAAGGTGCTGTTCTACGGCAACAAGGTGACCGATGCCATGTCCCAGACCATCGATGAAACCGCCCGACGGCGGGCCATTCAGGAGGCCTATAATCAGGCAGCTGGTATCGTCCCCACCGGTATCAATAAAGGGGTTGAAGACGGTCTGGCCGAGGCCGTCCAAGGCGATTATGTGACCGTGCCGCTGGATGATGGGCTGGAAGAAACCCTGCCCGCCAATATCCCTGCCGAGATCAAACGACTGGGGGAAGAGATGAAGGTGGCCGCCCGTGCCCTGGAGTTTGAAGAGGCCGCTCGGCTGCGGGACCGTATTCGCACCCTCAGGGAGCTGGATATCGCCCTGCGATAGCCCCGATAGCAGTCTTCAATAGTTGATTCTTGACACCCACCGGACCCCCGCCGTAGCATAATCCGAATCCATGAATGTCCCTGTACAAGATGCTGTTCGGCAGCCGCCGTCAAGCGATCTGTGGAAACCCTACGCCGCTGAGTTGGCCGCCACCGAGGCCGAGCTGACCGCCAATCTGGCGTCTGAGGTTCCGCTGGTCGGCGAGGTGGGTCGCTACGTGCTCGGCAGTGGTGGAAAACGGTTCCGCCCCTTGCTGGTTGCTGCGTCCGCGCGCCTGTGTGGCGTGGCCCCTGCGGCAGACGGCAGCGACAGTCCGGTAGCGCTGCTGGGCTGCGTGGTGGAGTACATCCACACCGCTACCCTGCTGCACGACGACGTGGTAGACGACAGCGATATTCGCCGGGGTCAGGAGGCTGCCCGCCACGTGTGGGGCAACGCTGGCAGTGTGCTGGTGGGTGACTACCTGTACGCCCGTGCGCTGGTGCTGTCGGTCCGTCTGGGCCATATCGACATGGTGCGGGTGCTGACCCATGCGGTGGAAGAGATGTCTCAGGGGGAGGTGTTTCAGTTGTCGGTCTGTGGCGATACCTCGTTGGGCTATGACGACTATATCCGTGTGGTGGAGTTGAAAACCGCTGCCCTGATGAGTGCCTCCTGCCAGTTGGGTGGCATGCTGGGGCAGGTCGATACGGCTGCCCTGAATGGGTTGGCAGCCTATGGGCGCTCCCTGGGTATTGCCTTTCAGGTGGCGGACGATGCGCTTGATTACATGGCCGATGAAGCGGTGTTCGGCAAGG
>JALWRU010000267.1 GCA_026994095.1 Nitrospira sp.
GTGGTGGAAGCCCGGGCCTCGGGATCCGTGGGTCTGGACGACAAGCTCGATCAGATCGAAGCCGAGGTGATCACCGCCCTGAACCTGGACCCCACCCTGGGCGGCCTCGCCAAGGACATCGAACTGGCCACCTCCGAGATCGATTTCGATTCGGCGGAGACCCCCGTCGGCACCAACAAGATGACCTTCCGGGTGGCCTATCGCTACCGGGAGGACGATCCCCACACCGCTTTGCAGTAGGAGCCACACCAATGGCAGACAAACGAACCACCACCATGACCCACCCGAAGGCACAGACGCCCATCGAGGTGCTGCCCGATGCGGTGCCCGGCATGAAGAAAAACGGCTGGCAGGTAAAGGGCGAAAAGGCACAGAAGGAGGTGAAACCCAATGGCTAACCACGTAGGTAGTGAAGGCACGGTCAAGATCGGCATCAACACCGTGGCCGAGATCAAGACCTGGTCCCTGGACATTCAGGGCGAGGTGATCGAAGACACCGAGCTTGCCGACGCCTGGAAGACCCACAAACCGGGCATCAAGAGCTGGTCCGGCAGCATCGAGTGCCACTGGGATGAGACCGACATCCTGGGCCAGGGCGCCATGGTGGTGAACAACGAAGTCACCCTGAACCTATATCCGGAAGGCTCGGTGGTAGGCGATCAGTATTTTTCCGGCCTGGCCCTGTTCACCGGCAAATCCATGGGCGGCGAGAACGGCGGCATTGTCTCCGCCAGCTTCAGTTTTACCGGTAACGGCATCCTCAACGAACCGACGGTCTAGGAGAAATACGAATGAGTGAGATTCTGGAAAAGGCCAAGGGCCACTTCAAGGAGCGGCTGAGCGCGGGGTTGGGCAGTTTAGAAGTGCCGGAATGGGGCACCATCATCCACTTCCGTCCCCTGAACCTGAAGGAACGGGACCGCATCCATCGGTTTGCATCGAAAGATTCACTGGAGGCCCTGGTGGAAACCCTCATCGTTCGGGCGTTGGATGGGGACGGCAAACCCCTCTTCAAATCGGTCCACCGCACGGAGCTGATGCGGGAGGTGGATCCGGAGATCATCGGGCGGGTCTGCGAGGAGATGAACCGGGCCGAGCGGCTGGATTTCGACACCATCTCGGGAAACTGACCACGGACACGGACCTGTATTTCCGCTACCAGCTGGCGGAGCACCTCAAAAAAACGGTGGCTGAGGTGTGCGAGATGTCCGTGTCCGAATATCTGGGCTGGCAAGCCTATTTCAAAACAAAGGGGTGAGACATGGGAACGGCGGATGCGCGATTCACCATCCGCGCCCACGACCGGACCCGGGCGGCGTTCCGTTCGGTGAAGGCGGGCCTGTCCGGCCTGACCCGCGCCCTGTCCCCCCTGCGACTGGGGCTGGCCGGACTGGTGGGCACGGCGGGTCTGGGCGCCCTGGTGAAGTCCTCCCTCGATCTGAACGACCGCCTGGGCAAGACCGCCGATAAGCTGGGCCTGACCACCCAGGCCCTGGCCGGGCTGGAGCACGCCGCCGGGATTACCGGTGTGGAGGTCAACACCCTCCATAAGGGCCTGCAGAACATGGTCCGCAACATTGCGGATTTCGGTCAGGGCATTGGTGAGGCCAAACGAGAGCTGGAACAGCTGGGTTTCTCCCAAAAGGAATTGTTATCCCTCTCCCCGGATGAGCAGTTCACCGCCATCGCCGAATCCCTCAAGGGAGTCGAGAACAACACCCAGCGGGTGAACATCGCCTACAAGATCTTCGGCGGCCGGGCCACGGCGTTGCTCAACACCCTGGATCTGGGCAAGGACGGGCTGGCGGCCCTGGCGGCGGAAACGGACGCCTTCGGTACCGCCCTGGACCGTACTGAAGTGGCCAAGATCGAAGAGGCCAACGACAACCTCAAACGGGCGGGCGAGTCGATCCGGGGCATCGCCAACCGGGTCACCGTCGAACTGGCCCCGGTCATCGCGGGCCTCGCCGACCGTTTTGCCGATGCAGTGGTGGCCAACAACGGCTTCCGGGATCAGGTGACGGCGGGACTGCGCATCATCGTCAAGGCGGTCGGGTTCCTGGGGGATGGCATCCGGGGTCTGGACCTGCTGTGGCAGACCGGCAAGCTCGCTTTCCTCAGTTTCAAGTCGGTGGTGCTGGACGGCCTGGTTTCGCTGGTGGAAGGTTTTAACGCGGTGGCCGCCGCCATCCCGTTCCTGGATCCGACCCCCATCGACGGCATCTCCCGTGCGGCCATTGAGGCGTCGATTGCTGCGGGTACGGCTCGGGTGGAACTGGTTCGGTTGGCCACGGAGCCGTTGCCCTCAGACAAAATTGAAGCCTTTTTTGCCAGCCTGAAGGCCGAGGCCACTGCTGCCGCTCAGGTTGTCGCGGAGGCTCGTGCCGGACGGCTGGCCGCCAGCAGTGCACCAGTGGACAGCGGTCCCGACCCGGCGCTCCAGCGCCAATTGGACAACCTGATGACGTCCTTGTCTACCGAAGAGGAGCGCATCCGCGAGAGCTATCAGCGTCGGCAAGGGATCATCCAGGAGTCCCTGGAGAATCAGCTGATCGATCAGCAGGAATTCATCGAACTCTCCCAAAGCAACGACGACAAACGGGTCGAAGCGTTACAAAGCAACGCCCTGAAATGGGCGGATGCCTGGGACGATGCATTCAATCGTTTCTCCGCCGGGGTGGGAGATGCGGTGGCCAACGCCATCTTCGAACAAAAATCCTTTGGCGATGCCATGCGGGCGGTGGCGCGGGATGTATTGAAACAGGTGATCTCCGGGCTGGTGGCCATCGGTGTGAAGAAGCTCATATTGGCCGGGATTGAAAAAACCATCCTGGCCACCTCCACCGTGGCGTCGGCAGCGGCTGGAGCCTCCACCGCACTGGCCTGGGCACCGGCGGCGGCCGCCGTTTCCCTGGCCACCCTGGGCGGCAACTCCATCCCCGCCGCTGCGGGCATCACCTCCACCTTCGCCCTGTCGGAAGGGCTGGCGGCGGCCTCGCTGGCCGGTATCGCCCACGACGGGTTGGATGTGGTGCCACGGGACGGTACCTACCTGTTACAGCAGGGTGAAGGAGTTCTCAAGAAACAGGATAACCAGGGGCTCAAAGAGTTCCTGAGTAACCAGCGAGGCGGCGATGTGAACATCACCTTCCAGGTACAGGCCCTGGATGCATCGGATGCGGTGTCGGTCATTCGCAAGAACCGGGGCACGATCATCGGCATCGTCCAGGACGCCTACGAACAACGGGCCGTGGCCGGAGGGCCGCTCGGATGAGTGGGGTGTTTCCAAATGCGCCGTTCTCCACCACCGGTTTGAAGTCCGAACACCGGACGTTGGTGAGCGTGTCCCAGTCCGGCCGTCGCCAGGCCCGAAAGGTGAGCGGCCAGCGGTGGCGTTTTACCGCCCGGATGGCCCCCATGACCCGCCAGGAATTTGCACCGATCCTGGCGTTTCTCATCTCCCAGGAAGGTGCGTTCGGCACCTTTCAGATTACCCCGCCGGAACTGGCCATCCCACGGGGTGTGGCCACCGGCGCACCCGTAGTTTCCGGGGCGGGTCAGACCGGCAAGACCATCGTCACCTCCGGCTGGACACCCAACGTGGGGGTACTGAAGGCCGGGGACGTGCTGCGTTTTGCAGGGCACAACAAGGTCTACATGGCCACGGCGGACACGGGATCGAACGGTGCTGGCACGGCCACCCTGCAAATCGAGCCAGGGCTGATTGCCCCCGTCGCCAATCTGGAGGCCCTCACGGTGGTGAATGTGCCGTTCACCATGGCGCTGGAGAACGACATCGTGCAGTACCGGGCCCGCAACCCGCAGCTGTTCACCTTCGAACTGGACCTGATCGAGGTCATCTAATGCCGAGAAATCTGGGAACACTGAATCTGGCGGAAATCGCCAAGGGAGAGGTGCGTCTGGCCCACCTGGTGGCCCTGCACTTCGATTCGGGGGTGCTGCGCTACACGGATGCAGCCTCGGATCTGTCCTTCGGTGGCTATACCTATTCCGCCGACGTGAACCTCCTTGATATTTCCTCCGTCACCGAAGACCGAGGCGTGCAGGTGGGCAAGCTGCGCATCACTCTCTCCGGGGTTGCTCAGGCCAATATTGCCACTGCCCTGTCCACAGCCTACACCGATCGCAAGGTAGAGGTGTTCCGGGGGTTCCTGGATGCAAACGGGAATTTCATTGCCGACCCCTACGTGCACTACAGGGGTCGCATCGACTCCTACAAGGTGGCCGAGGATTACGACACCGGTGACGCCACCGTGGTCTGGAACGTGGCGCCCCACTGGGTGGACTTTGAACGGGTCGCCGGCCGTCGTACCAATCATCAGTTACAGCAGATCTATTACCCGGGAGACCGGGGCTTTGAGTTCGCCTCGGTGGTCGCCCGGGACGTGCCTTGGGGGCGACCATGAGTTTCTGGACCAAGTTCCGCGACTTTGAGTTGCGCCCCTACCGCCTGGTGCTGGACTGGCTGACGCCCGATCCCCCCGCGGTCCCTCAGCCGGAAACCGGGGTGCTCATCAATACGGATGGCGCGGACAAGAAGATCCCCATCGTCTATGGCGAACGCCTTATCGGGGGCACCCGGGTGTTCAAGGGGGTGTCCGGCACCCGCAACGAGTTTCTGCACATCGTGCTGGTCCTGTGCGAAGGCGAGATCGACGCCATCGGTGATGTGTTCATCGATGACGTCATCTCAACCGACCCCAAGTTTGCAGGTCTGGTCACCCTGACCCGATACACCGGCTCCACCACCCAGCCCGCCGACGTCGACCTCATCAACAACTTTGTAAACTGGAGCAATGCCCACCGCCTGCTGGGCACGGCCTACCTGCACATCAAACTCAAGTGGGACGCCAACGCCTTCCGGGGGTTCCCGAAAATCACCACCATCGTGCGCGGACGCAAGGTCTTTGATCCACGCACCGGCCAGAAGGTCTGGTCCCAGAATCCAGCCCTCTGCCTGCGGGATTATTTGATCGATCCCATCGCCGGGGTCGGTGTGGATGCGACCACCATCCCGGATGCACAGATCATCACCGCTGCCAATCTGTGTGAACAGCAAATTCAGACTTATGCGGGTTCGGGGGTGTTCATCGATCAGTTTGCCGTCAACGGCATCATCGACACCAACCGCAAGGTGAACGACAACGTACGTACCCTGCTGGGCGC
>JALWRU010000268.1 GCA_026994095.1 Nitrospira sp.
TTGACGGCACCGCCCAGCGGGTGCGCCCCATTGCCATGACCGCGACTGCCATCATCGCCGGACTGTTGCCGATCATGTGGGGAGGCGGTACCGGCTCGGATGTGATGCAGCGTATCGCCGCACCGATGATCGGCGGCATGGTCACCACCACCGCCCTGTGCCTGTTGGTACTGCCGGTGATCTACGGCTGGGTGTTGCAGTTCAAGGAGAAGTCACATGACGAGTTGTCTTGATTCATTTTAACTGGCAGCGTTGCCCATCTCATGACGGGCGCCACTCAGCAGGTTTTTTACTAGTCCTGACTTGGGGGCACTTGTCCGGGGTGTTAAACGAGTCCCTATGGCCAACTGGCTTATTACCCTATTGATCGGGGTTTTATTGTGAGCAATATTCGCGATTTTCATGCCTCACGGGTAACGACCGGTCTGGCTTATTTGAAAGGGATTTTCTGATGCACCATTCCTCTGCAAATCATACGGATGATCTGGCCAATGACCCAGTCTGCGGCATGCCAGTTGACTCACCGAACGCCATTGCAACAGAGTCTTACGAGGGGCTGCCCTATTATTTTTGTAGTGTCCGCTGCCAACATAAATTTAACCAGGACCCGGCCCGCTATGCCACTGCTGATCGCGATCATTGTCATGCCCATAGACCATCGGCGGCTGCCACTGTTCATAGCGACGCCCCCGGTGCCCGCTATATTTGCCCCATGCATCTTGAGGTGGTGCAAGACGGGCCGGGAAGCTGCCCTAAATGTGGCATGGCGCTGGAGTTGGAGCACCCGGTAACAAGCGCCGAATCCACCGAATACGTTTGCCCCATGCACCCGGAAGTGGTTCAGCCCACCCCAGGTAACTGCCCCAAATGTGGTATGGCGCTGGAGCTGCGTACTGTGGCAGGTGGAGAACAAGACCAAACCGAACTAATCGACATGACCCGCCGGTTCAAGCTGAGTGTAGTGCTTTCCATTCCGGTATTTTTGATTGCCATGGCCGAGGTATCACCTGGCGTGGCCCTCGCTACCGAGGCGTATCGTGGGCTGCTAACTATAGTGGAGCTGGTGTTAGCGACACCGGTGGTATTGTGGGGTGGGTGGCCCTTTTTTGTACGCGGCTGGCAATCCTTGGTAAACCGCAGCCTCAATATGTTTACCCTCATTGCGTTGGGGGTGGGGGTGGCGTACGCCTATAGCCTGGTCGCAGTACTGATGCCGGGTCTGTTTCCCGACGCGTTTCGAGGTGCCGGAGGGCAAGTCGCTGTCTATTTTGAGGCGGCGGCGGTGATTGTCACGCTAGTGCTGCTGGGGCAGGTGATGGAATTGCGTGCCCGCAGCCAGACCGGCGCGGCAATCAAGGCGCTATTGGGCCTTGCCCCCAAGACAGCCCGCATTATTCATACGGATGGTAGCGAAGAAGACCTACCGCTCAATCAGGTACAGCAGGGTGACCTGCTGCGAGTCCGTCCTGGTGAAAAAGTGCCAGTGGACGGTGTGGTGCGTGAAGGAGTCAGTGGGGTCGATGAGTCCATGGTCACCGGAGAGCCAATCCCGGTGGAAAAACGGCAGGGGGATGCCCTTATTGGTGCAACAGTCAATGGCACTGGGGGTTTGGTGATGGAGGCGCAACGGGTGGGGGCAGAGACCCTGCTTGCACAAATCGTCAGCATGGTTGCCAACGCCCAGCGCAGTCGTGCACCGATCCAGAGACTAGCCGACGTGGCTGCTGGCTATTTTGTACCCGTGGTGATCGCTGTGGCAGTACTGACCTTTGCCCTGTGGGCTTGGTTGGGGCCAGAGCCGCAGATGGCCCATGCCCTGATCAATGCAGTAGCGGTATTGATTATCGCCTGCCCTTGCGCACTGGGGCTGGCGACTCCCATGTCGATCATGGTGGCTACCGGTAAAGGGGCCACCAGCGGGGTGCTGTTTAAAAATGCTGAAGCCATTGAAATTATGCGCCAGGTTGATGCCTTGGTAGTAGATAAAACGGGCACCCTGACCGTGGGTAAGCCGACCCTGGTGGCTACGGTGCCCGCTACGCACATCGATGCGACGATTGATGAAACAACCTTGTTGAGAATGGCGGCCAGCCTGGAAAAAGCCAGTGAGCATCCGCTGGCGGCAGCTATTGTCGATGGGGCTATTGAGCGGGAGGTCGACCTGACTGAAGCCCGTGAATTTACATCGGTCACCGGTAAGGGGGTCTCTGGCATTGTAGCTAGTCACCGGGTAGCGCTGGGTAATCGGGCATTGCTCGATGAACTGGGCGTTGACCCGGGGCCGTTGGCCGACCAGGCTGATCGCATGCGCGCCGAGGGGCAGACGGTGATGTTTGTGGTCATGGATGGCCGCCCCGCCGGGCTGGTGGGAGTGGCTGATCCGATCAAACAGACCACTCCGGAGGCTATTCGTCAGTTGCATCGGGAGGGGTTAAATATCATTATGTTGACTGGTGACCACCACACTACCGCACAGGCAGTGGCTGCACGATTGGGGCTCGACAATGTAGAGGCCGATGTGCTGCCCGATCAAAAGGCCGCAGTGGTTAAACGGCTGCAAAGCGAAGGGCGGGTGGTGGCCATGGCTGGAGACGGGGTCAATGACGCTCCTGCATTGGCGCAGGCAGATGTGGGCATCGCTATGGGCACCGGTACTGATGTGGCCATGGAAAGTGCCGGGGTCACTTTGGTGCAGGGCGATCTGACCGGCATCGTACGGGCGCGCTATCTATCGCGTGCGACCATGGCCAATATCCGCCAAAACCTGTTTTTTGCATTCATCTATAACGGTCTGGGTGTACCGGTGGCGGCAGGGGCGTTGTACCCCATATTCGGGGTATTATTATCGCCCATGATCGCTGCGGCAGCCATGAGTTTTAGTTCGTTTTCAGTGGTGGCTAACGCCTTGCGCCTGCGTCGGCTAAAACTGTGACGATTAGAGTGCGTCGCAAGGTCCTGCAGGCGGGCACATCTTGGCAGCGGGTAGTGCTGGGGTATTGCCTGTTGGGCGCGGTGCTGGGGATCATCTTGTTGCATCCTCTGACCATGATTATCTACTGGCAGGATTTGCACGATCATCCGGCTACCACTGCCAAGACCATAATCGAGTTTGTGGTGGTGCGTACTACTCACTCATTTACGCCACCCATGTTGCCGATGACCGCCTCCTTTGCCTTGATGGGCATGATCGTTGGCCTATTGTTTGCCCGGCTGCATCTACTGCTGGTTAGTGGGTTATATGAAATCAGCCTGTTGGAAAAAGAGCTGGCCCAGGGAATCCCTGCGTTGATCCGGGCAGGAGAAGGGGCACATACCGAGTTTAAATCTACCGCCCGTTGGGATGTTCGCCAAGACAAACTCAACAAGGCGATGGAGCGGCAGATTGTTAAAACCATTGCTGCATTTTCTAACCACGAGGGGGGCAACTTGATTGTGGGGGTGGACGACGATGGCGATGCCGTCGGTCTGGAGATGGGCTATCAGACACTGCGGAAAAAAACCGAGACGGTTTTGAAGAGTGGTTGATGGGGCTTATCAAGGACCGTTTGGGGGCGGATATCGGTTCCACAGTGCGGACCCTGTTTACCAGCATCGACGGTCGTGATGTTTGTCGGGTGATTGTCGATCCGGGTTACCGCCCCACCTATTATCAGGAGGGTAAGGAGACCCGTTATTTTTTGCGGATCGGTAACAGCAGCCGCGAACTTGACGTACGCGAAACGGTTCGGCACGTGGCATTCCGTTGGCCGGAGCGAGGGGCTGGTGGTGCGTAGATAAAGGCAAGGTCACCCCATTGGTGCCGTTCTTCACAGCCAACCACCTGTGTGCCGATTATTAGCGCTTCATGGATGGAGCTTGGTCAATACCGCCTGCCCCCTGTTTGTCTACCAGCCGGACTTACGGACCAAAGCGGGCCGGATCCACCCGGTCGAGCACCCCGCCAAATTCATAGGTTGCCACCCGCCGGAATGGGAGCCGTGGAATGCGCTCCACCGGCCAGCCGTTGTCCCGCAACAGCGCCGGTTGGGTGACCACCCACAGGGTGCGGCCCCGCGCCAGCAGCAGCGAGTCACCGCCGGTAACCGGGTGGGGCACTACTACCGGGCCGTCGGCCAGCGGTGGAGCAATCATCGACGACACTGCCGGAGCCAGCGTCCGGGCGATCAAGCGGTAGCCGATCGGCAGGGGGTGGCCGTTGCTGTCGGTGGGGTAGAGCGAGGTCGAAGTGCGCGCCGCCTGTTGTAACGGCGTGACCACATCCACATAGCGGGCGTGGGGCAGGCTGCCCAAAATTTCTGCCAGTTCGCGCACGTTCTGGCCCTCGTGGTCCACCAGTGTTTGATAGTCAGCGGTGGCGGTCAGTTGGCTTTCTGCCACCTTGCGGGCGAGGGCCAGCTCTTTGGTGGGGATGACCGTAAAGACCACGCCGATACCCAGTTCACTCGCTTTGGCGGCGATGCGGCGGGCCACCTCGGCCATGATGCGGTAGCCCTCGGCGGTGGCCGGATAGTCCCGGTGATTGGCAGTCAGGCGGCTTTTGGGGGTGAAGACGGTAGAGACCCCATCGGCAAAGGTTGCATGCCAGGACTCTTTGTCTTTGGGGGGCCATGCGGACGGGGCGTATTTTGGGGCCTTGTCGCTACTGCCCAACTCGGCCCACCGCTTCACGCTGTAGACCAGCCGCACCGACTCCACCGCATCGGTCCCGCTGGAGAATGCCACCACGACCACCTGTGGCCGAAGGCGCACGATCTTGTTAAATAGATACAGATACTGCACCGCACCCCAGCCGTTGGTGGAGACGTTATAAAGCTCGGTGTGCGGGGGCAGGGCAGTGGTCAACTGTGCGGGCCAGGTGTCGGCTACAGGTACGCCGGAACCGAAGGTCTGGCTGTCACCAATGGTAATCAGGTCGGCGATGGTGGGCACCGACCGGTTACGAAAGCCCAACAGATCGACCGGGCCGGTATACCCCTCGGCCTCCGGGGTGAGCGGTTGCAGGCGGGTGCCGGTATAGGGGTCAGGGATAAACAACCCCTCTGCCCGGGTGTCGGGTAGCACTCCGTCAAAAAATGGAACGACCTCGGTACTGACCTGTACGGTTTGCAGATCTACGGGCACCCCAACCAGGGTAGGGGCAAAGGTGCGCAAAATCATGAGCGCCCCGGCCAGGGTGGCCAGCA
>JALWRU010000269.1 GCA_026994095.1 Nitrospira sp.
TTGGGTTTGCGGTTGATGGAACCGGCGGGTAACTCCACCCCCTCCTGAAAGACGTAGGACTTGGTCGGCCAGGCCAACCGAACCCACCCTTCCTTGACCTTTTTTACCGGCACCATGTCGCCCCGTTGCAACTGGCCCAATACCGCAGAGTCTTTACTGGCCGAAGCCCGCACGTTCAGCTTTTCCACCTTGACGGTTGCATAGGTAGGTGCTTTGTCTCCAACGGCCTGCGCCACGTTTGGCACCGACAACATCATGGCCGCAGCCAGAGCAACGCCAGAGATTCCCTTGATCGATTTAGCGAGCATACGCCCCTCATTTTCACAGACAAGAACACAACACTGTGACGAGTGTGTGCCACAGTCATCAGTGCATTAACAATAGAAGTGCGTAAATCCTATGGAAATTAGGGCACTCCGGTCAAGAGGGAAGGCAGATCCTCCCCGTCGCAGTCGGGCCAAAAGGCCGTCACACGGTTACACCTTGGCCAGTGCTGGCAACTCCTTAAAGGCAATTTTACCGTCGTCCAGATAGACTCGGATCAGCGCTCCCTTGGCAAACTCGCCTCGCAAGATCTCATCTGACAGGGGTGCTTCGATAAATTTCTGGATCACGCGCCGCATGGGTCGTGCACCAAAGGACGGGTCGTACCCCTCTTCGGTAATCCAGTCGCGCACATCGTCGTCGACATCCAATTCCAGCCCCTGCTCCCGCACCCGCAGGTTGAGTTGCTCAAGCTGCAAACCAACGATCTCCAGCAGATGCGCCTTCTCCAGCGGATGGAATATCACCATCTCATCCACCCGGTTGAGGAACTCCGGGTTAAAGGTGCGTTTGAGCTCACCAGAGATATCGCCCTGAATGCGTTTAAAGACATCCTCGGTGCTCTCGTTCTTGAACCCCACGTGGGAGTCAGAATCGATGGCCCGGGCACCCACATTGGAGGTCATGATGATGATGGTGTTGCGGAAGTCCACCTTGCGCCCTAAACCGTCGGTGAGCTGACCGTCGTCCAGCACCTGTAACAACATGTTGAACATGTCCGGGTGGGCCTTTTCGATCTCGTCGAACAGCACCACAGAATAGGGTCGGCGGCGCACCTTTTCGGTGAGTTGGCCGCCCTCTTCATAACCGACGTACCCAGGAGGGGCACCGGTCAGGCGGGAGCCGGTAAAGCGCTCCATATACTCCGACATATCGATGCGGATCAGCGACTCGTCATCGTCAAACAGGAACTCGGCCAGCCCGCGTGCCAATTCGGTTTTACCCACGCCGGTCGGCCCCAGGAAGATGAACGTGCCAATCGGCTTGTTGGCATCTTTCAGGCCTGCACGAGAGCGCCGGACTGCGTGGCTGACTGCCTGCACGGCTTCATCCTGACCGACGATGCGTTTGTGCAACTCATCGGCCATGCGCACCAGCTTTTTGGTCTCCGCCTCTTCCATCCGGTAGAGCGGAATGCCGGTCATTTTGGAGACCACATAGGCCACTTCATCCTTGGCGATGACCGGCTTGTGAGACTCCTGCTTCTCTTTCCATTCGGATTTCTCTTCCTCGAGCAGCTTTTTGAGGCGCTCCTCCTCCTCCCGGTAGCGCACCGCCTGCTCAAAGTTTTGCAGGGAGATGGCCATCTCTTTCTCTTTGGAGACGCGCTTCAACTCGACCTTGAGCGACTTGAGGCTCTCTGGCAGGGAGTAGTACTCCAGCTTGGCGCGAGAACCGGCCTCGTCGATCACATCGATGGCTTTATCAGGCAGGTAACGGTCGGTGATGTAGCGTGACGACAGGCGCACCGCCTCTTCGATGGCTTCGTTGGTGATCTCCACCCGGTGGTGGTCTTCGTACCGGTCGCGCAGGGTGGAGATGATCTCCACAGCCTCTTCGTCGCTGGGCGGGGAGACATGAATGGTCTGGAACCGTCGTTTAAGCGCCCCGTCCTTTTCAATGTGTTTGTGGTACTCATCCAGCGTGGTTGCACCGATGCACTGGATCTCGCCGCGAGACAGGGCCGGTTTGAGCATGTTGGAGGCGTCGATCGACCCTTCCGCAGCACCCGCACCCACCAGGGTATGAAGTTCGTCGATAAAGATGATGATATTGCCCGCCTGGACAATCTCTTTCATGATGACCTTGAGGCGCTCCTCAAACTGACCCCGGTATTTGGTACCGGCCACCAGCGACCCCAGGTCCAGGGTAATCACCCGTCGGTTGAGCAGGTTGTCGGGCACTTCGCTGGCAGTAATTCGCTGGGCCAGACCCTCTACAATCGCGGTTTTACCCACGCCGGATTCGCCAATCAGGACCGGGTTGTTCTTGGTCCGCCGGGAGAGGATCTGTAACAGCCGCTCGATCTCGTCGGCCCGTCCGATGACCGGGTCCAGCGCCCCCTCGTTGGCCATCTGGGTCAGGTCGCGACCAAACTCATCGAGTGCCGGGGTGTTGCTCTTTTTCTCTTTTTCACGGTTGGCGGCTTTGCGCAGGAAGCTGACAGTCAGCTGGCGGGCGGTCAACAGGTTGGCCCCCAGACTACGCAGAATTTTGCCGCCAATGCCCTCTTCCTCGCGCAGTACACCCAGTAACAGGTGTTCGCTGCCAATATAGTTGTGGCCCAGCAGGCGCGCCTCTTCGATGGCGTATTCGATGACCTTTTTGACCCGTGGTGTAAACGGGATCTCGCCAAAGGTCACGGCCTGACCACCGCTGGGCAGGTTGCGTTCCACCTCCAGCTTGATGTGATCGCCGGACAGGCCCATCTTCTTCAGAATCGCCAGGGCAATACCGTCACCCTCCCGCAGGAAGGCCAACACCAGATGCTCGGTGCCCAGGTAATCATTATGGTGCTTCTCCGACTCTTCACGGGCGAGAATGATGATCTTGCGACCCCTGTCGGTAAACCGTTCGAACATGAAACCTCCGACGCACCAGTATCCCTGGCGCGCAACGCTAGAATCGGGAGAATAACCACCGGCACAGAAGGCACCGATGCTGTGGTGAAATGGGCGTTAAATGCCTACGCCATCACACTTTTAGATTATGGCCTAATCCGGCTACCTGTCAAGGTGACCCGCAGCTGGCGCACAGTGAATGTGCGGACCGATCGGAGGGAGTATGCAGGCTTTTTTTCAGTGACCGCCTAAGTCGCCGGACTGGCCGCTGGGGTGGTTGCCGACAGATGGGCGGCAAAACCAGTGGGAACTGCACCCAGGGCCGTCACACTGCGATGACTGGGGGCAAACGAATGCTGGGCCAGCCGTTGTAGCTGGGCGGCATCTACCCGGTCAATTTCATCGAGCATCTGGTCTAACGGTTGGTGGGCATGCCGGATTTGCTCATCCTCCGCCAGTCGGCTCATGCGGCTAAAGCTGCTCTCCAGCCCCAACACCATGGCACTTTTCAGGTTGCCTTTGACCCGCTCCACCTCATCCGCCCCGACGGTGGTCTGCATTAATTTATCCAGTTCAGCGGCAATCAGGTCGGTCACCTGAATGGCCGCCTCCGGGGCGCACCCTGCGTGGATGTATAACTCGCCGCAATCCCGGTAGGTCGCCCGCCCGGAATAGATGGAGTACGCCAGCCCACGTTTTTCGCGGACCTCCTGAAAGAGGCGCGAGCTGGAGCCGCCCCCCAACAGATTATTGAGCACCACCAGTCCAAACCGGTCACTGTGGTTCTGGGGCAGCCCCCGTCCCGCCATGCAGAGCTGCACCTGCTCCAGCGAGCGCTGGTGTATTTGCACCCCGGCAGGAGTGAACTCCGGTGCCGGTGGGCGGACATCGTTAGCGGGGCCGACCGGAAGCTGGCCAAAGCCGCAGTTGAGCATCTCGTACAACTCCTCCGCGTCGAGTTTGCCTGCGGCGCTGATGACCATGCGGTCGGCGGTGTAGCGGCGCTCCAGATAGCGGTAAATGGCATCACTGTCGAAGGACGATACCGACGCCTCGGTCCCCAGAATGGGTCGTCCCAGCGGGCTGTCTGCACCCCACACGTGCAGGGCGTGCAGGTCGTGGATCCACTCCTCCGGGTCGTCTTCGACCATGCGGATCTCTTCGATGATGACCCCGCGCTCGCGGGCCAGCTCCTCTTCCGGAAAGGTGGCGTGATTGAGCAGGTCGGCGATCAGATCGACCGCATCCACCAGCCGGTCGCTCAACACCTGGGTATAGAACGCCGTATCTTCGCGCCCTGTGGAGGCATTCATCTCGCCACCCAGGGCATCCATTTCGCGGGCGATGGCCTCGGCGGTACGACTGCGGGTGCCCTTGAAGAAGGTATGCTCCAGAAAGTGGGAGATGCCCTGTTCGTCGTCGCGCTCATCGCGGGAGCCGGTCTCCACCCATACCCCAAGCGACACCGAGCGCAGGTGGGGCAGCGATTCGGTGACCATAGGGATGCCGTTATCCAGCAAGCGTCGGGTGGGCTGTTCTGTCATGGTAAAAAAACGGGCCGGGAGCCAATTATCAGCGCCCGACCCGGTCTCGATCGTTCTGTTGTAAAGGCTTGCGCTAGGCTTTGTCGGCCATGTCCTTGTCGGCTTCCCGCTTGGACAGACGGACCTTGCCCTGACGGTCTACCTCCAGCACCTTGACGAAGATCTTGTCCCCTTCGTTCAAGATGTCGGTGACCTGGGCCACCCGGTGGTCGGCCAACTGGGAGATATGTACCAGCCCGTCCTTGCCCGGCAGGAACTCCACAAAGGCACCGAAGTCCATGATCTTCTTCACGGTACCCGGATAGATGGTGCCGATCTCCGGCTCCGCCACGATGGAGTGGATCATGTTGACCGCCTTGTCAGCGGCCTCCTGGTCGGTGCTGGCCACGTGGATGGTGCCGTCGTCTTCGATGTCGATCTTCACACCACACTCATCAACGATGGCGCGGACGACCTTACCACCGGCACCGATCACCTCGCGGACCTTGTCAGCAGGTACCTTGATGGTGGTGATGCGCGGCGCGTGCGGCGACAGGGCATCCCGGTGGGTGTTGAGGGCCTGGTCCATCTTGTCAAGGATGTGCAGCCGACCCTGGCGGGCCTGCTCCAGCGCCTCGGCCATCAACTCCTGGGTGATGCCGGTGATCTTGATGTCCATCTGCAGGGCGGTCACACCCTCACGGGTACCACAGACCTTGAAGTCCATGTCGCCCAGATGGTCTTCCACGCCGAGAATGTCAGACAGGATGGCGG
>JALWRU010000270.1 GCA_026994095.1 Nitrospira sp.
ATGTTCAACGGCTGGCCACTCAGCCCCACGGCTCCCACAGGATACGGCTTTTGTCCACGTTCAACTCCTCCTTGAGGAGCTTCCGCACGGATTTAACCATCTCGGTAGGACCGGCGACGTAATACAACTCGGTGGTTTCCGGCGGGCAGACTTTTAACAACATCCGTTGGTCGATATGGCCGGTCTGCCCGGCCCAGGAGTGGCCCTCCGGGCGGGTGATGGTGTGGGTCACATGCAAGTTGTTGGTGGACTCCTGCCAGCCGAGCAACGTAGCCAGATAGATCAAATCCTGCGGGGTGCGGCAACTGGCCAGGTAGTGCATCTGCACGGGCAACTTTTTTTCGATGATGTACTCCATCATGCCGCGCATGGGAGCCACCCCTGCACCGCCACCAATCAGGGCAATACTGCTGGCCTGACCCGCCTCAAAACAGAAGTCGCCAAATGGGCCTTCTACGGTCATCAATTCGCCGATATAGGTCACTTCGCGCAGATGTTTGGACAGATGCCCATCTTCATAACACTTGACGGTCAAGTCGATGTAGCCCTGCCCTAGCGGCGCGTTGGAGATGGAGTAGGCGCGGGTCAAGGTGGGGTGTTCCGGGGCGTACTCCGGGGTCTCGGCAGTCAGCTTGATAAACTGCCCTGCCTTGAACGAAAACGGGATGTCCGCAGGGATTGCCAGCCGAAAGGTGAGCACGTCCATGGTCTCCAGCACCACGCCGGTCACTTCGGTCTCAAAGGATAGGGCTTTTGACATGACAACTCCTGCCGGGACCGGGCCGTTGGCCTGTCTCGGGTCATTCGTGGTATGAACATCGTTGTGATTGGCCGCCAGTATACCACCGTGCCCGTTGCCCGCCGGGGGAGTGCGCCGGTGCGTGATGGAGGGGCGGTGCAGGTGGCACTGGCACTGGTACTGCGCGGTAGCAAGGTGTTGATTGCCCGCCGGCCGAAAAGCGCCCATCTGGGTGGCCTGTGGGAGTTCCCCGGCGGCAAGATAGAGGCCGGAGAGTCATCCGCCACAGCCGCCCTGCGAGAGCTGCTTGAAGAGTTGAATGTTCACGCACAGGTGATGACGGTGTGGCAGCCCATCCACCACCGCTACGGTGAGCAGCAGGTTGTGCTGCATCCGGTGATCTGTCGCTACCGGTCAGGATTGGTGGTACCTGTCGGCTGTATCTCCCCTCGTTGGATACCCCGTAAGGCGCTACTGCGGTATCGTTTTCCGGCGGCCAATCAACGGCTGATACAGGGCCTGACCGAGGGCCGGGCGGTTGTTTGAATCAATCATTACCACTGTCACGATCCTGGTCAGTGAGGTTTGTTTGCCGGTTTTCGCGGGCGTAACGCGCGGATTCTGATACCATGAAGTGCTGTGACAATCCGGTTGGGATTGCACCGCAAGTCATGCACACCCCGCCGGGTTAGGCGTCGTCCTCAAGCAGGGCCGGCGATGAGGAGAACACGGAATTGTTCGGCGTTAAGAACAAACTCATGGGCTGGGTTTCAGACGATCTGGCGATCGATCTGGGAACGGCGAATACCCTGGTCTACGTAAAAGGCAAGGGGGTCGTCATCGACGAGCCGTCGGTGGTGGCCATCGAAAACAATTCGGGCAAGATCCTGTCGGTGGGGGCGGAAGCCAAAAAGATGCTGGGCCGTACCCCCGGCAACATCGTCGCTATCCGCCCTATGAAAGAAGGCGTGATCGCCGACTTTGAAACCACTGAAAAAATGCTGCGGCATTTCATTACCAAGGCCCACAACCGCCGCAGTTTTGTCTCCCCGCGTATTGTCATCTGCGTGCCTTCCGGGATTACTCAGGTAGAGCAACGCGCCGTGCGCGACTCCGCCGAACTGGCCGGTGCCCGCGAGGTCTACATTATTGAAGAGCCCATCGCCGCCGCCATCGGCTCCGGTCTGCCCATTGCCGAGGCGGAGGGCAACATGGTGGTCGACATCGGTGGTGGTACCACCGACGTGGCGGTCATCTCGCTGGCGGGTATTGTCTACAGCGAAAGCGTCAAGGTGGCCGGTGACAAGATGGACGAAGCCATCGGCTCGTACATCAAACGCAAATACAACCTGCTGATCGGCGACCACATGGCCGAGCGCATCAAGATGGAAGTGGGCAGCGCTCATCCGCTTGAAGAGCCGCTCTCCACCATGATTAAAGGACGTGACCTGATCTCGGGCATCCCTAAAACCTTGGTGATCGACGACGCTGAAGTGCGTGAGGCGCTGGCCGAGCCGGTCTCCATGATCGTCAACGCCATCAAGGTGGCGCTGGAGCATACTCCGCCAGAGCTGTCGGGCGATATCATCGACCGGGGCATCGTCCTGACCGGTGGCGGGTCGATGATCCGGGGCATGGACATCCGTCTGCGCGAAGAGACCAACCTGCCGATCATTACCGTCGATAATCCCCTCACCAGTGTGGTGCTGGGCGGCGGACAGGTACTTCAGGAGCTGGACTTGCTGCGCAAGATTTCCATCGCCTGATCCGGGTCGGCGATGGTGCGCCAACGTGGCAGTACTCGCTGGGTCCTGGTGGTCCTGGTTTTTGCGGTGGTGCTGTTCTTTCTGTTCCCCAAGACCCGCAACCGCCCCCTGTCATTAGTTGAAGCGCCGTTTGTCTGGGCCACCGGTATGGTGACCGATGGGCTGGATGGTACCGGCCGATGGTTTTCGGACCTGTGGTCCGGCTATGTGGACCTGCGCGGCACCCATGAAGACAACCTGCGTCTGCGGGCTGAAAATGCCGAGTTGGCGGCTCAGGTTATGGCCCAACAGGTGGCCGTCGAAGAGGCCGGGAGGTTGCAAAAGCTGCTGGAGCTTCGTCAGGTGCAGACTCAGCCCACCGTGGCGGCGCGGGTTATTGGTGCCGATGCCACCCGCTGGGTTCGCTCGTTGTTGCTCGACCGAGGCTCTTCTGACGGCATTTCGGTGGGCGACGGGGTGATCACCCAGGCCGGGGTCGTAGGGCGGGTCACCATGGTCACCCGTGGTACCGCCGTGGTGCTGGTGGTCAGCAATCGGGGGAGTGTGATCCCGGCGCGTATTCTGCACTCTCGCCAGGCAGGGATTCTGGAGGGGGGGACACGCCTCACCGGTGATTTAAGCGACCTGCCTGAGGAGGCCCTGCTGAATCGGGGCGGGGTGGTGGCCCAACTCAAATTTATGCACCGGTCGGCAGAGGTGAAGGTGGAGGATGTGATTATCACCTCCGGCCTGTCGGGTAGTTTCCCGCAAGGGCTGCCCATCGGTAAGGTCATTCGGGTGGAGCGCGGCGAGTCGGATTCGTTTGTGCGGGTCTACGTGCTGCCGCAAGTCCGCTTTGACCATTTGGAAGAGGTGCTGGTGCTGGTGGGCACCGTGCCAACACTCGCATCCCCCGAGCACAAGGACAAGGGCCGTTGAACGAAAGTTCTCCCTGGATCGGTGCAGCCTTTGCGGCGTTGGTGGTGATCCCCGTGCAGACCCTGTTATTGCCAGTGGTGCTGCCGTTGGAATGGTTACCCCATGTGGGCCTGCTGGCAGTATTTCTGCTGGGCATGACCTTGGGCGAGACCGTGGGGGTGGTGTCCGGGTTGGTGATCGGATTAATTTATGACCGCTTTACCGCTGGTGGCGTAGGGATCTATATGTTTCTGCTGCCCTGTGTCGGTGCTGCGGCGGCGGCGATTCACCGGCTGGTACCGGAGATGGGGTTTGTGGCCCAGTTCATCACACTGGTATTTTTGGCGGTGTCGGTAGAGGTCTGCGCGGCGGTGGTGTTTTCCATGGCCGGTGTTATCCATATGGACCGCTGGTCGATGCTGCATCAGCTGCTTCCGGGGATTGTCAGCGACCTGCTGTTTGGCAGTGCGCTGCTATTGTGGAGCGCCCCGAACCGACGCCCGTTGCTACCGTGAGCAGTTTTGACCGAGCCGGGGTTTCCAACGGGGTGCGGCGGCGAATTTTGTACTGTCTGGTCGGCATGCTGGTGGTGATGTTGGCGCTGCTGCTGCGGAGCTGGTATTTGCAGGTATTGCACCACGAAAAGTACCTGGCCCAGGCCAAAAATAACCGCATCCGCACGGTGGCAGAAAAACCGGAGCGCGGGTTAATTTATGATCGTTTGGGGCGACCACTGGCCGTTAACGTGCCAACCTTCGAACTGGCGGTGGTGCTGGACGATGTGGAGAACCTCACCGAGACGGTGCAGAAGATCGCCAAAATCCTGGGTGTACCGTCCGACCCCATGTTAAAAATTGCCCGCCGCCAGCGGCGTAGCGTGCCCTATCTGCCGGTAACCGTGCACCGGGATTTGACCCTCAAACAGGTGGCCGAGGTAGAGTGGAATCACCTGCCCGGTGTGGCGGTATTGGGGGGGACCCGACGCAAATATCCTTACGGTACGCTGGCGGCCCATGTCCTGGGCTACGTGGGGGATGTGACCGAAGACCAGCTATCGCAGGACACCTATACCGGTGTACTGCCCGGTAGCCGGGTGGGACAGACCGGTGCCGAGGCGTCTTTTGACAGCATTTTGATGGGCTCCCCCGGTGCCCGCCGTATCGAGGTGGATGCCAAGGGCTTCGAGGTGCGCGAACTGGGCCGCAACCCGCCACAACTGGGTGACGACGTCTACCTGACCATCGACATCGACGTACAGCGGGTGGCTGAAAAAGCCATGAAGGGCAAGCGCGGGGCGGTGATCGCTGTCCACCCGCAAGACGGTCAAGTCATTGCGCTGGTGAGCGCACCCCAGTTTGATCCGGCCGAGATGTCCGCCAGCATCGGTCAGCAGCGGTGGGATGCCATCATCTCCAATCCGGGCAGACCGTTGATTAACCGGGTCATACAGGGGGTCTATCCACCGGGAAGCATCTTCAAACTGCCGGTGGCGGTGGCGTTACTGGAGGTATTGGGGCCGACCCCACGTCTGTACTGCTCTGGCAGGCACAGCTTTATGGGGCGCGACTACCGGGACTGGAAACTGTCCGGGCACGGCCCCATCGGTTTGCAGACCGCCATTGTGGAGAGCTGTGATGTGTTCTTCTACGAATTTGGTCACCGGCTGGGCATCAATACCATTGCCGAGTATGCGGGCAAGTTTGGGATGGGTCGGTTAACCGGCATCAACCTGCCCGGTGAGCGCTCCGG
>JALWRU010000271.1 GCA_026994095.1 Nitrospira sp.
CCTTGGGGCTCCCCGTACCTGGTCAACACCCAGGCCACGTTTGGCGCGGCGGGCACCAACGGTGCCAAAGGCATCGTCATCTCGGCAGGCCCGGATGGTATTGTGCAGACGCCGCTGGTGACTGCCCAGACCACGGTGCCGCAGGGTGACGATATCGCAGCTACGTTTGCTGTGAGGTAGTTTCCATGTCCACTGGCTCCCTGGGACAAGAGCAGGCGGTTCGAAAGCCGCTTGGCCAGCGCCTGGTTGAACGGGAGATCGTCACCGAACAGCAACTGGCGGTTGCGCTCAAAGAGCAACACCGCACCGGTCAGTTGTTGGGTGAAATTCTGGTGCGGCTGGGTTTCACCACCGACGCGATCATCGCGTCGGTGGTGTCCAGCCAGTCGGGCGAGGATTTTTTTGATCCTTCCCAACTGGAGGTATCACCCGAAGTCCTGGCCCTGGTGCCAGAAACAGTTGCACGTGAACACCTGATTTTGCCGGTTGAGACTGGCTTAGGCACCCTTAAGGTAGCCATGGTGGACACCTTCGACGTGGCCACCATCGACTCATTGGCCAGTGAAACCGGGTTGGACATCATTGTGGTGGCCTGCGCCAAAATGGCGCTGCTATCGGCGCTGGACCGGCTCTACACCGGTCAGAGTGACAGTAATCAACGACTGGAAACCTCGATTCAGGCAGCGGGTGAAAACCTGCTGGGCGACAGCGCTGGCGAGACCCCCATCATTACCCTGGTGGAGGAGGTCATCGGCAAGGCGGTGTCCCTTGGTGCCACCGATATTCATATTGAACCGCAAGAACGGGTGGTCTGCATCCGCAATCGGATCGACGGGATTCTTCGGGGCGGAGATACCATCCCCAAAGCCCTGCAAAGTGCGGTGGAAAGCCGCATCAAGATCATGGCCAAGCTGGATATCTCCGAGCGCCGCCTGCCACAGGATGGCCGGATCCAGATGAGTGTAATGGGGCGAGAGATCGACCTGCGTGTCTCCACCCTGCCGTCGGTGGATGGCGAAAACATTGTGCTACGCATTCTGGACCGCGACAAGGTGGTGCTCTCGCTTGAGGATCTGGGTTTTAACGGCGAGCACATGGAGCTGTTTCAGGCGGCAGTTAAGAGGCCCCACGGCATTGTGCTGGTAACCGGGCCGACCGGCTCCGGTAAAACCACCACCCTGTATGCCGGATTGATGGAAGTGGACGCACTGGAATTGAACGTCATGACGCTGGAAGACCCGGTGGAGTACCGCATTCCGGTCATCCGCCAGTCTCAGGTTCAGCCCCGTGCCGGATACACCTTTGCCGAAGGGCTGCGGGCGCTGTTGCGGCAGGACCCGGATGTGATTCTGGTCGGTGAGATGCGCGACGGTGAAACCGCCGACCTGGCCATGCGCGCCGCCATGACCGGCCATCTTGTACTATCGACCCTGCACACCAACGATGCGGCAGGTGCCCTGCCCCGACTGGTAGAGATGGGGGTCTCCCCCTACCTGTTGCCATCCACGATTGTGGCGATTTTGTCTCAACGGCTGGCCCGTCGCCCATGCAAATACTGCAAACAGCCCTACACCCCTACCGACGACGAGTTTGCCGAGTTTGGTCGGAAGCCCCACGACGGGACCTTCTTTACCGCAATCGGCTGTGACAAATGCTCCGGCAGCGGCTACCTGGGCCGTACTTTGATCTCTGAAGTGCTGTGCATGTCACCGGCGGTAGGAGAACTGGTCATGGCCAGCGCCTCTGGCTCGGCCATTCATGAGGCGGCGCTGGCAGACGGCATGATCGATATGCGTGAAGACGGCTTCAGAAAGGCCAGTATGGGGCTGATTACCCTGGATGAGGTGCGGCGGGTGGCAGAACGTCGTCTGACGTTGAAGCGCACTCCGCAACCTGAACCGGAAGCGGCCTAGGCCACCCGGGGGGGGATATGCCAGACTTCAAATACAGAATTGCCACCGCCGACGGCACCATTCAACAGGGCCAGATGGCTGCGGACAGTGAAGGCCATCTGGCCGACCTGATCCGTGCCAAGGGCGGTGTATTGATTGCTGCCCAGGGAGTCGCTGAACGCAAACACCGGGCCGCCCACATGGACCGGCGTGAGCTGATCAACTTCACCACCCATCTACAGACCGCAGTCTCCAGCGGCATTCCGATTTTAGAGACCATTCGCGGCTATGCCGAGCAGTGTGAAGACGAAGACCTGGCCTTTACCCTGTCAGAACTGGCACGGCACATTGAATCCGGGGCCTCCTTCGGAGCCAGTCTGGAAGAGTATCCCGCCCTGTTCCCCACCCTCTATATCCATATGGTGGCAGCTGGTGAAGAGACCGGGCAACTCGACAAGACCCTGGAGGAGTTGTCCTCTTACCTGGAATGGCGCGACGAAATGGCCAAGGACATGCGCCAGGCGACGGTCTATCCGGTAGTGGTGATCTCACTGGTGGCCGGGCTGATCGTGTTCTTGCTCAGCTTTGTACTGCCGCGCTTTTTAGGGATTTTTGAAGGGGCCGAGATGGAGCTTCCCCTGGCCACCCGTGTGCTGATGCTGCTGGGGGATGTGTTCTCCCAGTACTGGCTGGTGCTTATCATGGGTATCGCCGCTACCGTGGCTGCCTACAAGTATTTTAAGCGGACCGAAAAGGGTGCCTTGTGGATCGATACACGGATATTGAGCATGCCCCTGTTCGGGCCTGCTATCCGACTGATCGGCCTCAGCCAGTTGAGCTACAGCCTGGGCCTGTTGCTGAACTCCGGGGTCGACATCTCCCGCGCCCTGACGCTGGCACAACGGGTGGTTACCAACCGTAAGATACAAGCTGCTGTGACCCATATCGACTCGATGGTCACTGCGGGCCACTCGTTGACTGATGCATTTCGCCACACCGCCATCTTCCCGCCGTTGGTCAACCAGATGCTGGCGGTGGGGGAAGACAGCGGCAGTATGCCCCAGGCCATGCAGCGGGCCACCGACTACATGCAGCGCGAGGTCAAGGCCAAGCTCAAGATGGCCTTCTCCATCCTGGAGCCCGCCATCACCATGTTTCTGGGTATCGTGGTCGGCGGTATCGCGCTCACCATTTTTTACACCCTCTACAAAATGATGATGTCCATCGGGGGGGCACACTAGATGGCCAAATGGTCTCTGTTTAGCGCTCGCCGCCATATTGGCATCAGCATCAAGGGCGATCTGCTGCAACTGGTGGAAGTCACCGCCGATTCCCGTGGTGGCTCGGTCGGTGCACTTCACTCTGTCGACGCCTCCGATCCGGGGGCATTGGCCAAACTGGTTCATAGCCAGGGCTGGAAGGGCCACCCTGCGACACTGGTATTGTCTGATAAACAGATGAATACGCGCACACTGGAGTTGCCCCCACTACCGGCCAAGGACCTGAAACGGGCCATCAAGCGGGATGTTCGCGAACACCAGCAGCCAGACCAGTTCTCTGCCTGGAGAATCTACCCCGCCGAGGGCGGTCGCCATCAGGTCGTTATCCGCAGCGCCAGCCAGGAGGTAATTGGTGAATGGTGCGACCGGCTGGCCACCGCCGGGCTGATGCCGTGGGATATCGTCTCGCGCAGTACCGCCATGGTGGAACTCATCACCCGGCACGATGGCGATGGTTCCAACGAACTGGTATCACTGATGGATATCAGCGATTACGAAACCCGTATCGTTATGGCCCTGCACGGCTTGCCCATCTCCCACCGGCATATTAACCGGGGCTGGCTCGGCACTGTCACCGACGAGCAAGGGCGTGGAAATAATCCGTTGCCGCCCTCTTTTGGTGAGGTGGAGTTACGGGAAGACCCCTTAAGCACTGAAGATATTGAGCCGCCGCCCAGCACTTCTGTCGAAGATTCGTACAGTGAAGGGCGAGAGCGGCTGGCAGCCGAGCTTCGGCGTACCCACCTGCATGCCAAGCGCAGTCTGGATGCAGGCGATGTGCAGCGTATTGTGGTGATCGGCCCCAACGACGCCTTACCGGAACTGATGCCCTGGCTGGCCAGCACCTCGCAGGCAGAGCCGCTGACCCTTGCGGCTCACCGCTCCGATTTGCAATGGCCTGAGGGTGAAGACCCGCGTGGACTGTTGTTACCTGCCGGAGCTGCCCTGTGGGGGTCTGCCACCGATAACACCAGCCGGCGGCTGGTCACCGAGCAACGGCCCAGTCACTCCGGATTACCGTTTATGTCCACTGCTGCCGGGGTGTTACTGGCCTGTCTGGCAGTCTATTCAGGGCTGAATATCTGGACTTTGGCCGAGGCCATTACCGACCAACAGCAGACAGTTCAGATGCTGGAGAAGAAGAAACTCCGTGTCGACCAACGGTATGCCGAGGCGCTGGCCGTCCAGCAGAAGCAGTTTAACGCGCAGGCCAACGTATTTGTTCTACCGGCTCCATTTCCCGGTGAGGGAGTGCTGGCGTCGCTGGGCAAATCACTTCCCGCCAATGCCTACCTACGTGAAATCTCTGCCCGACTGAATGACGGTGCCTGGCAACTCTATGCGGAAGGCTCTATTCACAATGGGCCGGTGCCCGCGCTGAATGCCCTCGGCACCCTGTTGCAGACGCTCCAGCAAGACCGGGCGTTTTATCAGGTCTCGCTGGGTGAAATCCGCGCAGGGCTCACCGACACACCGTTTTCACTCACCCTCACGGTACGGACAGTGCAATGAAGATCACAGCCGGTAAAAAGCGTGCCATCGCTCTGGGGCTGGCCGGACTGGTGGTGGTCGGCATGAGTCTGCTGGCCTGGGGCTGGATGCCCGCCAAAGGCGAGGAGTTGCGCCAGACTCGCACCCAGTTGCAACAACGCATTGATCGCACCGAGCGCGAAACCATGCGCCTCACCGGTATCGAGAGCATCCTTGATGCGCGTCTGCCTGACCGGATTGAACTACCTGCCGCCCTGGGCCGCATCCTGACCCGCATCGAGCGATCCGGGGCAGAGCGTATCACCTATCACCTGCAGGCGGGTGAGATTGAAGGTGTACACGTGGTGCAGCCATCCACCGTCTCGTTTGACTCCACCGCCCATACCCTGGGCCGGGTATTTGCGCACATACAGTCGGCTCGCCCGGCGGTAGCAATCTCCCAGGTGGAGATGGAGCGCACCGATCAGGGGGCCA
>JALWRU010000272.1 GCA_026994095.1 Nitrospira sp.
AAACTGGACGGTACCTTGCACGGCCACAGCAGTGAATTTGCTGAAGTGGGGCAGCTGTTGGGGTTGCCGTTTGTGCACGGCACCGCCACTGTGGATGCAGCCCTGTCGGGCACCTCCCGCGCCCTGCGGGCCGACGCGCAGGTGCATCTGGCGGACGGTCGCCTGCGTGACCTGCGGGTGGACCAGGCCACTGCACGGCTGCGACTCAGCCCCGGTCGACTGGTCTTTGAGGATGGGGTGGTGCAGGGCGACGGACGGATATTGGTGGCGGGTGCGCTGGACTTTTTCCCCATCCTGCCCGATCAGCTACCGCCCCCGCCTGCGGTATCGTTGGCGGCCAATGTGCAGGGCATGCCGCTGGGGCCGCTGGTGGCGGTATTTGTGCCCGGTGAGCCGCTGGCGCTGGACTTTCCTGCCACCGGCAAGATTCAACTGCTGACCGGGCCGGACAAACTGGCAGTGTGGGGCCGGGTGGTGGGCGATAGCGGCACCCTGTACGGCCAGCAACTGGTGGCCTCGCGCGCACGATTGTGGCTGGACCGGCGCGGCATGACCCTCACCGGCAGCCGTTTTACCACCATCGCCCCGGACGGCAACGTGGCCCACTTGAGCGGTGATGGCACCCTCTGGTGGGACGGCAGCCGGGTGATATTGACCGCGTTCACCGACGATCTGCCGCTGGGGGCGGTGGATCTGCTGGCCGACGTGCTGCCGTTTGTCAGTGGGCGGTACGCAGGCAAGGCGTGGCTGGCCGGATCGGTGGCCGACCCGCAGCTTCGGCTGGAAGGGGTCTTGCGTGATTTCACCTTTTATGAACAGTCGGTGGGGGATGCTGAAGTGGCGCTGGCCCTTTCGGGTTGGCAGTTGCGGCTGCACGGCACCATCCTGGGTGACGACGGCGACGCCCGTGCCCGTGCGGTCTACTACACCCGCCTCAAGGATGACGGCCCGTACCATCTGACCGCACGTCTGCTGGATGGTGATCTGGTGCCCTGGATTCGCAGCCTGTTGCCAGAGCTGGATCAACTCACCGTCGAGCAACTGGGGGATGAATACGGCCTGTCCGCCAGTGGTCGTATCACCACCTGGGGCAGCCTCAAGCAGGGACCATCACGGTTGCTGGCCAGACTGGACCGCCTGTCGGTGGCCACCGGCCCGGAGCCGGTTCGGCTCACCGCCGCCAGTAGTGAAACCGCGCTGTTGCGACTGGCCGACGGACGCGTGACCCTGACGCCGTTGACGTTAATTGGTGACGGTCTGGAGCTTCAGGTGTCCGGCGAACTGGTGCCGGAGCAGTTTTTTGACCTGCAACTGGGCGGGCAGGTGCGGGCCGACTGGATCCACCGTCTGCGCCCGGAGCATGGTGCGCTGGAGGGCTCCAGCCGTTTTCAACTGGGCATCACCGGGCCGTGGGATGCCGCCCATGTGGCAGGGTTGGTGCAGCCGGACGGTCTGGTACTGGCCCCGCCGGAGCTGGAATGGCTGGAGGCCCACATCAACGTGACTGGCGATGTGGCCCTGTCCGGCCCCCTCGACGACCCGGCCACCGAGACGGTACGGGCGGTGTTGTCGCCGGTGGTCATTTCGCTCATGGGCGGGCATCAACTGGTGGCCCCGGAGCTGAGTTTTACCGCCCGTGAGGGGCGCTATACGGTTGTGCCCGTTGACCTGTCTGGCGAGCCGGGTAATCTGCGGGTGGAGGGCGGCTGGGACTATCAGGAGTCGGTGGATCTCAAGGCGGTGGGTGTGCTGCAACTGGGTGCGCTGGTCGAGAGCGTTGACGGTTTTTCGCAGGGGATCGGTGAGCTACAGGTGAGCGGTGAGCTGACCGGGGAGTGGGACGATCCACACGCGGCGGTGGGGGTGGCCCTGTCCGACGCGCAGGTGGTGGTCGATGCGGTGGGGCAGGTGCTGGAGCTGGAGAGCGCCAGCCTGCTGGTGCAGGACAGTCGGCTGGTGCTGGACGAGCTTACCGGCCAGATTGGTGGTGGCAGTCTGGTGGCCCAGGGGCGGCTTGATACCAGCACCGGCGAGGTCAACGGTGTGGCCACACTGGGCAGTTATGAAGCGCGTCCGATTCGTGGGATGACCGCCACCCTGTCGGGCGATCTGGCGCTGTTTGGCAGCCTGCCCGCACCCACGTTGGCGGGTGATATTGTGGTCACTCAGGCCCTGTACGATCGCCACCTGTTGTGGGGTGATCTGGCCACTGAGTTCAGCCCCGACCCGCTCTCCTCAGAGGTGGCAGGGCCGCTGGATGAAGTGAAGCTGGAGGTGCGCTTGCAGAGCGCGGGTGACCTGCGGGTAGATAACAATCTGGCGCTGCTGGAGCTGGACCTGAATCTGCTGGTGGGTGGCACCATGGCGGTGCCGGGGCTGGTGGGCCGGGTGGATGTCAAGACCGGCCAGGTGACCTTCCGCGAGCATGTGTTTGAGGTGGATCGGGCAGGGCTGGATTTTGTCTCGCCAGACCGGGTTGAGGTCTATGTGGACGCCGCTGCCCACACCACGGTGGAGCATTCGCTACCCGACTCCCCTTCGCTCAATGAGCCGATTGAAATCAACCTGACCCTGTCGGGTCCGTCGGACCAGATCGAGACCCATCTCTCTTCCCGGCCCGACTTGCCGCAGGCGGATCTACTGTCGATTCTGGCGGTGGGGTACACCACCGAAGAGCTGTCTGCCGGTGGGCTGGTGGGCCTCAGCGAGGCCACTAATCTGGTGACCGGGGCGCTCCAGAGCCGGCTGGAGCAACAGGTCAATCGCATGACCGGATTGACCCGTTTTCAGGTGGACCCGTCCTATACCGAAACCGCCACCGGCTCCACCACCAGTACCGCCCGTGTGCTGGTGGGGCGCAAGCTGTTTGATGGCCGTGGCGAGATTACCTACAGCACCGTGGTGGATGCCACCAAGGAGCCGGAGATTCATTTCTCTTATCGGCTGGGGCCACGGGTGCGGCTGATTCTGGAGCAGGACGATCAGGGCCGCAAAGGTGGTGAAGTGCGCTATCGGATTCGCTTCCGGTGAGGTGGATTACCGCCATCGGTCTGGTGCTGTTGCTGGCTGCCAGCGGACTTAATCCGGCATGGGCAGAAGCGCCGTCAGGGGCCGGTTCGTGGCAGATTGCCGAGCTGGTCTGGCAGGGGGTGGCCGGGCGTGACCGGACCGTGCTTGAACAGGTGGCCGGGCTGCATCAGGGGGGTGAGATTACCCGTTTGTCGCTGGCGGAAGCGGTGCGCAAACTGGCGGCCAGCAAAGATGTGCGCACGGTGGATGCCGCCGTGCAGGAGCTGCCATCCGGGCAGGTGCGGGTCATCCTGACGCTGGTGCAGGACGTGCGGCTGGCGCGGCTGGTGGTATTGGGGGCGCGCAAGCTGGGGTCGGATAAAATTGCCCGCGCAGCGCGGCTGGTACCGGGCGATGTAGTGGATCACAACGCCATCACCGAGGCCACCGAACGGGTGCGGGAGACCTACCTCAGGGCCGGTTATTTAAGTGCGCGGGTCACCATGGGGGTGATGGAAGACCCGACCATCGGCGGTGGCCGTGCCAGTGTGCTGGTGCAGGTGCGGGAGGGCAAGCGGGGCCGCATTCAGGCGCTGGCGATCCCCGGTTATCCGGAGCTGGATGTGGACGGCCAGCCGCTGGGGGTGTCGGTCAAAAGCCGGGTCGGGCGGATCTTTAACGAAAGCCGTTTGCAGGCGGATATGGCCCGCATGGCCACCCATCTGCGTGAGCGCGGCTACCTGCATCCGCAGGTGGGACCGGAGCGGCTCATCGTCGATGGCGGTGCCGTACAGGTGGTGATTCCGGTGCGGGTAGGGCAGCGGGTGCGGATCACCATTACCGGCAATCACGGCTTTTCAGACAAGGAGATCCGGCAGGTGCTGGATCTGCCCCGCCAGCGCACGCTGGACGCTCAGGGGCTGGAGCAGGCCGGGCGACGGGTGCGCTCCATGCTGTACGGGCAGGGCTACCGGGATGCGGAGGTGACGGTGCGGCGAGGCCGTCACAAGAGCGGCGATGTGAAGGTACAGGTGCTGATTACCCAGGGCCGTCGCCACCGGATTGTAGAGACTCACATCAGCCCCGTGGCCGGGGTGTCCATGCGGACCTTGAAAAAGCAGGTCAAGGGTCCCTGGCGGCCGTTTGCAGAACCGGCCCGCGACGCCGCCATTGCCCGCCGGGTGGACCGGCTGGAGACCTACCTGCGTTCGCTTGGTTATCTGGATGCGAAGGTGGCCTATCGGTTGACTGCCCGGCCCAACAAACCGTCTCGACGTATTCTCGATTATCAGATTACACCGGGTCGACTGTGGCGTTTGACACAGGTGCGCACCACCGGTCTGGGGCCGGTTCCGGTGGAGGCCCGACGGTCGGCCCAGCAGGCCGTGCAGGCGTTACACGGGCGGCCATTTTTGCGGGCCCAGTTGCGGCTGGTACGCAGCCACATCCGCTCCACCCTGGCCGAATGGGGGTATGCCGACGCCAGGGTCACCATCGAGGAGCAGCGTCTGGCGCCCGCGCCCGGTCCTGCACCCGATCAGGGCGAAGGGCCGGATCGAGCGCGGTCGGAGGTTCATATTGACGCCACCTTTGTGGTACAGCCCGGTCCGCAGGTACGCATCGGCGAGATTGCGCTGGCCGGAACCTTTCGCACCAATCCGCAGGTGGTACGGCGGGAGGTGGTGTTTGCCACCGGCGATCTGTATCGCCCGTCCCGCATCGCCCAGACCCGTCGCCGTCTGTTTGGCGCTGCCGCCTTTGACGTGGTGCGTATCGGCCTGTCCGACCCGAACGATCACGGCCCGGTGCGCGATGTCACCATCGACGTGACCGAAGGCAAACCGGGCGCGATCGAACTGGGGGTCGGCTACGGTGAGGAAGACCGCTTTCGCGGGTTGATCGATTTGAGCTACCGGGATCTGTTCCGGCGCGGTCACCGGTTGGGGTTGCGGCTGCGCACCGGCCAGTTGCGGCGCTCGGCTACGTTTGATTACGGTGTGCCCTGGTTGGCCGGGTTCAAGCTCAACTCTCACGCGCGGCTGCTGTTCGAGCGGGCCAATCTGGTCTCCTTCGACCGGGAGACCCGCGCCGCCGAGGTGGGGGTTCGCCCCAAGCTGACCGAGCAG
>JALWRU010000273.1 GCA_026994095.1 Nitrospira sp.
CATCCAGCGATTTGACCGGGAAGGCCGTTTCATCACCACCTGGGAGGGCTTGAAAGGCGATGATGAACGGCTAGCTGGCCCAACGGGGGTCGCAGTGGGGCCGGACGGCACCGTGTTCGTTGCCGATTGGGGCAACCACCAAATCCAGGTCTGGCCCAGCCCAAACTAAGCAGTCGTCCGGGAGCCCTTGGTAGCGATTGTTTTCTTGACTTACACACAATATTTCGATAATTATAAAAATATGGAAACATCGTCCGCAGTAAATGCTCTGGGTGCCCTGGCCCAGGACTCTCGTCTGGCCGTCTTTCGTCTACTGGTTCAGCAGGGGCCGGAAGGGCTTGCCGCCGGGGAAATTGCCCGTCGGCTGAAGGTGCCGTCCGCCACCATGTCGTTTCACCTCTCCCAGTTGAGTCGGGCGGGGCTGATCACTTCCAGGCGAGAAAGCCGCTCGATCATCTATTCCGCCAGCTTCGATCGGATGCAGGCGCTGGTGGATTTTCTGACGGAGAACTGCTGTCAGGGTCAGCCAGACCAATGTGGCATCACGCCGTGTAAATGTGACGCCGCTCAAGATCCGGCGCTTGGGGAGGCCTGCTGATGGGGTTGTTTGAACGCTACCTGACCTTTTGGGTGGCCCTCTGTATCGTCGTGGGCATCGCGCTTGGGCACTTTCTGCCCATCCCGTTCCAGGCCATCGGTGCCATGGAGATCGCCAAGGTGAATCTGCCGGTGGCGGTGCTGATCTGGCTGATGATCATTCCCATGCTGCTGAAGATCAACTTCGGTGCGCTGCACAAAGTACGGCAGCACTGGCAAGGCGTGGGGGTGACGGTCTTTGTCAACTGGGCGGTCAAGCCGTTCTCCATGGCGCTGCTGGGCTGGTGGTTTATTGGTTCCCTGTTCGCCCCTTACCTGCCGACGGAGCAGATCAATTCCTACATCGCCGGGCTGATTATCCTGGCGGCGGCACCCTGTACCGCCATGGTGTTCGTCTGGAGCAACCTTTCCGACGGCGAACCCCATTTCACCTTGAGCCAGGTGGCCCTGAATGACGTCATCATGATCTTTGCCTTCGCACCGGTGGTGGGCATGCTGCTGGGTATTTCGGCCATCACCGTGCCGTGGGACACATTGTTGCTGTCCGTGGTGCTCTATGTGGTGGTGCCGGTTTTGGCGGCCCAGGTGCTGCGACGTTGGTTGTTGGCTGCTGGGGGTGAAGCCAATCTTCAGCGTGTGCTGGCCGCCCTGCACCCGGTGTCTCTGATCTCCCTGCTGGCCACCCTGGTGCTGCTGTTCGGCTTCCAGGGGGAGCAGATTATCGCTCAACCGGTGGTCATCGTCCTGCTGGCGATACCAATCCTGGTTCAGGTGTTTTTCACCTCCGGCTTGGCCTATCTGCTCAACCGCCAATTGGGCGTGGCCCACTGCGTGGCCGCGCCGTCCGCCCTGATCGGTGCCAGCAACTTCTTCGAACTGGCGGTGGCGGTGGCCATCAGCCTGTTCGGCTTCGAGTCCGGGGCGGCTCTGGCCACCGTGGTTGGCGTACTGGTCGAGGTGCCGGTGATGCTTGTAGTAGTACACATCGTGAACCGTACCAAGGGGTGGTATGAAGAACGCCCCAACGTGGCCCGCTGCGACTGCTCGGGGCAGACGGTATGAAACGCATCCTGTTCCTATGCGTGGCCAACTCCGCCCGCAGTCAGATGGCCGAGGGGCTGGCCCGACACCTGCTGGGGCCGGATGTCACGATAGAAAGCGCCGGATCCGAACCGGCCACGGTGAACCCCTTTGCGGTGGAAGTGATGCGGGAGGCGGGCATCGACATCTCCGGCCACCACTCCAAGTCGGTGGCCACCATCGACCCCACCGGGTTGGATCTGGTGGTGACCCTGTGCGCCGAGGAGGTGTGTCCGGTGTTTCCCGGAAACGTCCGGCGGCTGCATTGGCCCATTGACGATCCGGCGGTTAAGGGCGAGCCGCGTCCAGCAGAGGAAATGCTGGCCCGTTTTCGGAGCGCACGGGATTTGCTGCGCGAGCGTCTGACCACACTTCGTGCCAAAATGGCGAGCGACACCTGACCGGAGACCCTTCTCTCGTGCTGATACTAAAGACCATCGGATTATTCACCGTGACGGCGGTGGCCGAAATCATCGGTTGTTACCTGCCCTACCTGTGGCTGAAACATGGCAAACCCGTTTGGCTGTTGATTCCCGCCGCCATCAGCTTGGCGTTGTTCGCCTGGCTGTTGACCCTGCACCCGTTCTCCGCCGGGCGAACCTACGCGGCCTACGGCGGGGTGTACGTCACCGTGGCGATCCTGTGGCTGGCGTGGGTGGAAGGCGTCCCGCCCGACCGTTGGGACCTGATTGGTGTGGCCGTGACCCTGGTGGGAATGAGCATCATCGCCTTTGTCCCGAGGGGGGCCTGATCCAGTCCCCTCAAGCGTGCCGTCCTGGGGCACCTTCCACCACTTGCGCAAGGTCTTGGGGTCCGCCCCGATATCACGTACAACCGGTGTTATATCGTGTTCCGTATGAACCCGGCTGACTACCTGAACCTTGAGCCCAGGCGTATAAAGCTTCCGAACCATCTTCATCGTCTGTATCTTCTAAATCAGCGCAACATTCTACGCCTGCCTGGGGCCTACAATTTTGGGGGAAAACTGCAGTAGGGAAAAGGGCCAAAGGGAAAAGGGCCAAAATGTGGGGGCGGTTTGACTTCACGACAAACGTGGAGGCATACTGAAAAACCGATGTTGTATGTCAACAAAACACATCGACCCTCTTGGCCCACCCTGAGCATCATCATGCTGGTGACGATGGTGTTGGCACAGGGCTGCCTGATGTCGCTCACCGCGTTTGCTTCGGGTATGCCCCATGTCCACGCAGTCTCCGGGGCAGCGGACCATCACCCGGCTTCCAGCGCGGATATGGACGGTGGGTGTGGCGGCGAGTGCGGCGACATCTCTCTCCCGGTCCGGGGCCTGCAGGAGGCCCACGTATCGCTGGTGCCAGTCGTCCTCACACAGGTGCAGATGGCCGAACCGGTCACATTGGTGCCCTGGCGTCATATCGCGTCTGATTTTTTTGGCCCACCCAGACGCAGCGCCCGCCAGCGGCAAGTCCTGCTGCAAATCTTCATTATCTGATCCCCCGCTCCAACCCATCGAATGCCACCGGTAATAGCCGGTGGCGGGATGGGATGCGGGAAAGACCATTGACCCGGCCTTTTGAAGAGGGGATTGTGCCCCGATCTTGCCGGTCCGTGCCGTTCTCCCCGTCCCGTTTTTGGTAATGGACCGGGTGCGATCGCCATGGCGATGCCCGGCTTCTGACGACGCAGGGATCACTAAAAATGAATGTAACCACGACCTCCCGGTATCAACCGGGGATGCTCGCCCTTGTTTGTATCTTGTGGCCGCTGTTATTGCCCACCAGCGGGTTTGCAGGCAGCTATGATTTGACGATTGACACCGCCAAGACCAGTCCGGGCGGCAGCACTGTAAAGGGGGCGGCCTTCAACGGCACTATTCCTGGCCCGGTATTACGATTTCGTGAAGGCGAAGAGGTCACCATCGCGGTCACCAATCGTCTGGAAGAGGACAGCTCCATCCACTGGCACGGGTTGCTGGTGCCACCGGATATGGACGGTGTTCCGGGGGTCAGTTACCCCGGCATCTCCCCCGGAGAACAGTTTGTGTACCACTTCAAGACCCGGCAATCGGGCACCTACTGGTACCACAGCCATTCGGGGTTACAGGAACAGTCCGGCCTGTACGCGCCGCTGTTGATCGACCCGGTGGACGGCCCACCGTTCGCGTACGACCGGGAGTATGTGATTACCCTCTCTGACTGGATCAATACCGCCCCGAGCCGGGTCATGGCGAACCTGAAAAAACGCAGCAGTTATTACAACTGGAACCAGCTGACCGTTGGCGATTTGGTGCGCGAACTACGTGACGGGCCTGACCGCAAGGCGATTATCAAGGAGCGTCTGGCCTGGGGCAAAATGCGGATGGACCAGACCGATCTGAGTGATGTCAGCCATTATATGTTTTTGATCAACGGTAAAACGGCAACAGAGAACTGGACCGGCTTGTTCAAGCCCGGTGAGCGGATACGACTGCGGTTGATTAACGGCGCTGCGATGACCTACTTCGATGTGCGTATTCCAGGCGTCAAAATGACGGTTGTGCAGACCGATGGTCAAAACGTCAACCCGGTGGAGGTGGATGAACTGCGTATGTCGGTGGCAGAGACCTACGACGTGCTGGTAGAACTGCCCGAGGACAAGGCCTATACCCTGTTTGCCGAGGCCAAGGATCGCAGCGGTTACGCCCGTGGCACCTTGTCTACCCGGACCGGAGAAGGGGGAGCGGTCCCGGCCCTGCGTAAACGCCCGCGTCTGACCATGGCCGATATGGGTGGTATGCACAACATGAAGGGCATGAAGGGCATGAAGGGCATGAAGGGCATGGATCACGAGATGTCTGGCATGGATCACGAGATGTCTGGCATGGATCACGAGATGTCTGGCATGGATCACGAGATGTCTGGCATGGATCACGAGATGTCTGGCATGGATCACGAGATGTCTGGTATGGGCCACGAGATGTCCGGTATGGGCCACGAGATGCCTGGCATGGATCACGACAAATCGGGCATGCCCCCCCTGCATCGGCTGAACTATTCGGAGTTGAGCGCCCTGGAAAAAAACCGGGACAGCCGGACGCCCTCTCGAGAGATTCTGGTGCGTCTGACCGGCAATATGGAGCGTTATATCTGGACGATCAACGGCAAAAAATACTCCCAGGCCGAGCCTATTCGTCTGGTGCAGGGAGAGCGGGTGCGGCTCAAATTTGTCAACGAGACGATGATGAATCACCCCATGCATCTGCATGGTATGTGGATGGAGATGGACAACGGCAAGGGGGTGGACAACCCCCGGAAAAGTGTCATCAATGTGGCACCGGGGCAAACCATGTATGCCAATGTCACCGTTGATGCGCCGGTGGGTAAATGGGCCATGCACTGTCACCTGCTGTACCACATGGCAAGCGGCATGTTTACCACCGTTCTGGTGAAGGCAGCGGAGGAGTCCCGATGAACAGTATGTATGTACACCAACA
>JALWRU010000274.1 GCA_026994095.1 Nitrospira sp.
ACCCCCGGCCTGTGGGGCATCCCGGAGCCGTCACCGGATGACCCGGGCCTGTCATCGCAGGAGGTTGATCTGTTTTTATTACCGGGGCTGGCTTTTTCCGCCAATGGTGGGCGGCTGGGCTACGGCAAAGGTTATATGGACCGAATGCTGGAAGATACCAACGGTGCCCGCCTTGGTGTGGCGTTTGATTTTCAGGTGGTTCCGCAGGTGCCGTGCGGGCCACAGGACCAGACACTGGACGGGGTCGTCACCCCTGACCGCACCATCCTGTGCGCTGGCGGTGGGCTTTCGACCAATCGCAAAGGAGTCTTGTGAGCGCTCAGCTAATTGATGGAAAACGGATCGCTGCTGATCTGCGGCAGTCCCTGGCCGAGGAGGTCGCCCAACTGCATGAGGAGGCTGGCCTGCATATCGGGCTGGACGTGATTCTGGTGGGTCAGGACCCGGCCTCGGAGGTCTACGTACGCAACAAGGTTAAGGCCTGCGGCAATGTGGGCATCACCTCCAACGTGCATCACCTGCCGGAAAATGTCAGCCAAAATGAGCTGCTGGCGCTGATTCAACGGCTCAATGCCGACCCGATGGTCACCGGGATTCTGGTGCAACTTCCGCTGCCGGAAAACATCAGCGAAGCGGAGGTGATTGCCGCCGTATCTCCGCGCAAGGATGTAGACGGATTTCACGAGACCAACATCGGTCGACTGATGATCGGCGACATGATTTTTGCTCCCTGCACTCCGTTCGGCATCATGCGCATGCTGGAGGAGAGTGGTGTCAAGATCAAGGGCAAACAGGCGGTGGTGGTGGGTGCGGGCAACGTGGGCAAGCCCATTGCCATCATGCTGATGCAGGCATGGGCCACGGTCACCATCTGCCATGCAGAGACCCGTGATCTGGCAGAACATACCCGCCGGGCAGATATTCTGGTGGTGGCAGTCGGCCGCCCGCGCATGATTACCGGCGACATGATTAAACCGGGTGCCGCAGTCATTGACGTGGGCATCAACCGCCTGCCGGATGGCAAACTGTGTGGCGATGTCGATTTTGATTCGGCACGAGAGACGGCCTCCTGGATATCGCCAGTGCCTGGTGGTGTGGGGCCGATGACCGTCGCTATGTTGTTGTTTAATACCGTTGAGTCAGCCAAACGCCAAGCCGGGATTGACTAACCCTATGACGCCCCCCCAATCCTCCAGCCGCCTTCAGGCGGTATTAGAGGCCGGTCACTTTGCGGTGACTGCCGAATTAACCCCCCCTAAAAACCCGGTGGCCGGGCCGCTCACCAAGAAGGCCCGACTGGTGGCCGACTATGTGGATGCGGTCAACCTGACCGACTGCCAGACCGCCGTGGTGCGGGCATCGTCGATGGCCTGCTCGATGGTGGTGCAAAAGGAGGGGGTCGAGCCGGTCATGCAGATGACCTGCCGGGACCGCAACCTGATCGGCTTGCAGAGTGATTTGCTGGGGGCATCGGCCTTGGGTATTCGCAACCTGCTGTGTCTGTCTGGCGACTCTCCGCGCATCGGCGACCACCCGGACGCCACACCGGTATTTGACGTGAACTCGTTCCAGTTGCTGCAACTGGTACGCGACATGAAACACAAACGCCTGCTGGCCAGCGGTCACGAATTGAAGGTGGGGACCAATTTTTTTATCGGTGCGGCCTACAACCCCATGTCGAAAAACCTGGTCTCTATGGTGAAGCGGCTGTCGAAGAAGGTCGAAATGGGGGCTGAGTTTGTACAGACCCAGATGATCTTCGATGTGCCAACCTTTGAGAGCCTGATGGAAGCGGTCCGCGCCGATGGGCTGCACCAGCAGGTCCACATTCTGGCCGGGGTCGCTCCACTAAAGAGCGTGCGCATGGCGGAATACATGAACGCCCATGTGCCGGGAATTCAGGTGCCGGAATCGCTGATTGAGCGGTTGCGTAGTGTGGATAACGGCGACCCGGCGCGGGTGCTGCAAGAGGGGGTCGATATCTGTCTGGAGGTGGTGGAAAAAATCCGCGCCATCGAAGGGGTGGCGGGCATCCACATTATGGCCGTATTCTGTGAAGAGACCGTACCCGAAATCGTTCAGCGGGCCGGACTTTTTCCACGCCCGGATGTGACATGGGATCAGGCATGACCGTAAAATCGCTCACCATACGCGACATCATCGCCATCAAGGCCGAGGCCAAAAAGGTCACCGCCTTGACCGCTTACGACTACACCTCCGCCCGCATGGCCGATGCCGCAGGGATCGATCTGATTCTGGTGGGTGACTCGCTCGGCACGGTGGTACAGGGTCGGGATACGACCTTGGCAGTGACCATGGATCAGATGGTCTACCACACTGAGATGGTCACCCGCGCCACCAGACGGGCGCTGGTGGTGGGTGACATGCCTTTTTTGAGCTATCAGGAGAGCAATCCGGTAGCGCTCAAAAATGCAGGCCGCTTTCTGGTGGAGGGGGGTGCCACCGCCGTCAAACTGGAGGGGGGAACTGCGGCCTCGCTGGAGCGAATTTCTGCCTTGATTGAAGCGGGTATTCCGGTCATGGGCCACCTGGGGCTGACCCCCCAGTCGGTGCACGCCATGGGCGGCTACCGCATTCAGGGAAAACGGGCCAAAGACGCGGACCGCATCGTGGCCGAAGCCAAGGCATTGGAGGCCGCCGGAGTCTTTTCAATGATTCTGGAAGGCATCCCGGAGGGGTTGGCCGGAAGGGTATCGGAGGCGGTCAATGTGCCCACCATCGGTATCGGTGCCGGCCCCCGCTGTGACGGTCAGATTCTGGTGTGGCACGACCTGCTGGGGTTGACCCAGGGCCATGTACCCAAGTTCGTCAAAGCCTATGCCAGCCTGGCGGATACCATCCGCGCAGCCGTGCACGACTATACCAAAGAGGTCACCGACGGCACCTTTCCCGGCCCGGACCAGACCTACCACTAAATTGCTACGACACTAAAAAAAGAGACCGACCCGCCGTGAACCAAGCAACCCCGCTTACGGGTAAACAACGCCGCCACCTGCGCAGCCTGGGCAATCGTCTGAGCGCCACGATTCATCTGGGCAAGGACGGTGTGACCGACCGTTTTCTAGAGAACCTGTCAGAGGAGTTCGGCCACCGGGAGTTGGTCAAGGTGGCCATCAACCGCAATAGCGAACGCTCTGCCAAGGAGATCGCCGAGTCGTTGGGCGGCTTGCCGCAGGTTCATTGGGTGCAGACCATCGGTCGCACGGTCATGCTCTATCGGGCTGGCGACCCGGCTGAGATCGTGCTGCCGTGAGCGCGGACGAGGCACCCGCCCAGCAGGCCATCTGGAACCCGGTATTTCAGCAGGCGCTGGATTTTCATGGCCACCTGTGTCTGGACATTGCCATGGGCTATCGGGTCACGCTGGCAGCGCTGGAGGCGATGCAGCAGGCAGACATCAGCACCGAACGGCTGGTGGCCACGGTAGCCAACGACACCTGCGCGGTGGATGCGGTCCAGTCCCTGTCGGGCTGCACCTACGGCAAACGCAATCTGGTGCCTGACCTGAGCGGAAAACCGGTCTACCGGTGGCAGGACGAGCGCACCGGCAACGGGGTGCGGGTCTATGTGCATTACTGGGAAACCTTTGATGTCCAGGCGGATTTTCGGGCTACCCAGAGTGCCTTCAAACGCGGTGAGCTTTCGGAGCCGGATGCGCTGGCGTTTCAGGTGCGGCATGACGCCCTGCTCGACCATATTTTGACGGCTCCGGCGGAGTTGCTGTTCAAGATCGCTCCGTTGTCGGCGGACCCGCCGCCTAAATCCGGTTCGTTTGAATCGTTAGCCTGTGACGGCTGTGGTGAACACACCAAACAGAGCATGTTGGTAAACGGCCACTGCAACGAATGCAACGCATAATTTAACGGCCTGCGGGGGCCGTCGCCCCGTCCGCCGGAGGCAATAAGTACCGAGCGCAGCGCGGAAAAGCCCTCCGGGGGCGGGGCGGTCCCCGCTGACCTGTAAATTCAGACCACCTAACACCTATTTTTCTTTTACGGCCTGCGGGGGCCGTCGCCCCGCCCGCCGGAGGCAATAAGTACCGCGCGCAGCGCGCGGGCTGCCGCCTCGCCACTACGCACCGCTCCTTCAATGGTCGCTGGCAAGCCGGTATCGGTGTAGTCCCCACACAGAAATAACCCGCTCACCCCATCCACCGCACCCGCCTGCGGACGCACCAGACCTGGCGTCAATCGCACAGTCGCCCGACGCTCTTTGACGATGCGCCAATGGGTCGGCTTCACCCCCGACAAGGCCGGATGAAAACGGGCCAAATCTGCCAGCAGTTCTGTCAGCAAGACTTCCGGTTCGGTGGCCATCATGGAATCGGCTGCGCTGATTACGCCAGCTAAACGCTGACCGCCAGCACTGTCGGTACCAGCGAGCCTGTCCCGGTCAAATAACCACTCCACCGCCCCACCGACCATGCCCTGCAACGGCAAGCCATTAAAGTCGATCACCGGGCGGTCAAACCATAGATAGAGCGACAAAATCGGAGCCGACCCCATTGTTGCAAGGGTATCCCGCAAGGAACTGAGTTGGGCGGCATCTGGCAGCAAAGAGGCCGTATGAAACGGGCCGCTGGCAATCATCACCCGATCGGCGACCACCGCCTCATTGCCACAGGTGAGGCCATCTACTGCACCATTTTTATTCAACGTTACCTGCCCCACCCGCCCTCGGCGAAGCTGCCCGCCGCGCGCCTCCAGATAGCCCGCCAGGCCATCATTAAGCAGGTCACCCAGTGGCACCCGCGACCAGCCCAGACAGGCGTCGTTTGGCGATCCCAGCAGGGCCTCCCGCAGGGCATTCAAAAATGGGGTGGCAGCAGCCTCTGACGACGGCAAATTCATCACCGCACGGCACAGCGGCTCCCACAACAGGGTGACCGTACGGGCCGGAGCACCGACTGCCTCCAGCCATTCGGCCACCGTACCGTGCTCGGGGATGTTGCCCCCTTTGAGCCGATGCCCGGTATGTAACAAGCCGAACCGCTCGGCCCAGCTCAGGCCGTGCATACGCAACAGCCCGATCAACAAAAACCAGGGCGCAGGCAGTGACGGGCAACGCATCTCCGCACTGCCGGACAGCGCTCGCTG
>JALWRU010000275.1 GCA_026994095.1 Nitrospira sp.
GCCAGACGGCGGTCAGCGGCGACACCGACCTGCTGCAAAATAACGGTCATCATGGCGATGTGATGCACCGTGTGGCTGTGCAAAAAGGCCATCTCGCGGGACAGGGTGGAATCGGTCAGCAGTCCGGTGATCATCTCCGGTGAACTGGCGTAGCGGACCTGTAGTGTGGCAGACAGCAAGGCCGGGTCTTGCTGCGCGGCGTTGCGCAGACCAGACAGCAACTCACACAGCCGGTCGATCTGCTGGACTCCATCGGCCACGCTGGTTTCCACAGCCTGGCTGCGCTCACGACAGTCGTAGTCCACCAGTCGCTCGGGCCAGCCGCGAAAAAATTGTTGATAATGGTCCAGCATATGACGCAGATGTTTACCCACCGAGCCTGCAAACACCGCCTCAACCGTGCGGGCGTAGGTGGCATCCGACAGCGGGGCAACGATCCCGCGGACCGACTCTATACTGCTGATGTTGTCATCCATTAACGTCAGATTGTCCAACCGATCTCTCCATCTTGTGTCACCAGTGATTGGAAGACACGGTTCGTACTGCGCCCGAACAAGGGGGCTTGCCATTATACGGCCCCAGAATAGTAGCCTATTTGCTAACCACTATTGGCCGGAGCTTATGCCCGGAGCTTATGCCCGGAACTTGTGCCCGGAATTTGTGCGCATACAGGTTATCAGGGCAGATGTAGGCCGACAGCCGATTGCTTGATGCCGGTCGGTCTGACCCCAACCTCAATCATCAGTATGAAAGAGATTGATCGCAAAATTATCACAGCAAGGTGACAACCGGGTGTCGGTCAGCCAGCGCCCGCCTCTCGGGGCAGCCAATAATCTTCCAGTGCCTGTTCGATGGTGGGGTCGTAGCCACCACAGCTATCCAGCTTCCACCACAGGTAGGCTACGATTACGGCGACCTGCGGCGCATCAAAACGGTCAAAACCAGCGCGGATACGTTCGCCCATGGTGCCACCGCCAAAGGCCCTGGCGATTTTTTGTGGCGCAGTCAGTGGGCTGACGTAGAAGCACAGACGGCCGTCGGGGGTGCTGGCACTGTCTAGTTCGTCGCGCAGATCGGCAATCAGGTAGGCGGGCAGATAGAAGTGCAGGGCGGCATCGGAGAAAAATGACAGGGCCGTACCCCAACCGTTGGGGGCCTGACTGAGAAAGTCGGCGCTCAGTACCCGCCAGTCGGTTTTGCCGCGGAATTCAATCTCCAGATCCGCAGGCTCTTCACCATAGGTGCTATCGGTCAGATGCAGATCGCCAGGATAGGGTACCTGTGCAAAGGCGCGTTCGATACGGTCGATCAGTTCTTGCATGACCGTGGAGCGGGCCGCACAGGCCTTGTTGTCGTTAAAGGCCACGACATTCCGGCACGATATCGCCTCATGCCAACCCGGCGTTGCTGGTGCAGTCATCCATTGACGTCAGGTTTTCCAACGAAGGCCTCCCTTTTTTGCCTGCCGTCTGGCGGTGGACAGGGTGGTTGTGGTGCCTGAGCAAGGGGTGTTCGTGGCAATGCACATCCTTGAGGATAGTAGCCTGTTTTTGTGAATCGTTTGCAACCGGCGACTGGAATCTCGCTGCGAGTATCCCTTGCCGGGCTGTTTGGCGGGCGATTGGGCGGGTCTAGAGCGAGCGGATGTAGGCCACCAGATCTCGCATCTCGGCGGCGTCCGTGGCCAGTGTTTGGCCGTCTAACGGGCCGGTGATGCACCAGTTGACCACCGCCTCCAACGACTTCTTTTTGAACCCGAAAAAGTAATGGAACTGCTGTTTGCTGGCCGCCTCGTGCAGCCCTTCGCCGCGCTCATGGCAGCTATCGCAGCTGTTGTCGTTGGTGCTGGCTGACAGGTGGATGTCGCGGAATAGCCGTTTGCCCCGGTTGGGGTCACCCTCGGCCAGCGCCGGTAGCGGCAATGCCAGTAACAGGACGCCCGCAAGGGAGCCTGACCACTGCCATGGCCTGAATCGCTGAACCATATTGATTAAAGGGCACAGCCCAGCCTGCGGCAGGCCGGTGGCGAGCAGCCGTTACGGCTCGACGTAGACCCACATCGCATCTTGCACGGTGACGGTGCCGGATTTGCCGTCCTTCTCCAACTCACCCTTGTCGTGGGTGGCAAACAACACCCACCAGCCGGGGCTGTTCAAGGTGATGCTGGCGGTACCGACCGAGTCGGCCTGTACCATGCGGGTCACCAGCGCATCCGGCGGCAGCGGTTTTTTTAAGGCGGGGACCTGATATTTTTCGGCCCACACGTCACCGTTGGCGAGCGGCTTGCCGTCCACCATCAACTGTACCCGAAAGGCCTCACCGGCATGAATGCCGTAGGGACGGGTCAGTGGAATCATCTCAAAGGGCAGCCCTAGCGGGTCTTTCCAGCCCCGGAAGATACCGTGGTGGACGATGGTGCGGATGGTGGTCTCGGTCCAGCCCAGGTCATGGGTAGACCACTGCATGGGCACATGCGCCACAATCCAGGTATCACCCAGCCGTTTGGCCTTGAATTTGAGCTTGGTGGTCAGCCCGTCTTTGGTCGCACCGACCGTGGCGTCCTTGCTCATGCCGTCAAAGGTGAAGGCCTTGATCCAGTCAGGCTTGGGTGCTTCGGTCCACTCCGGTACGTCCAGATGGCCGCGTCCGTAGGTGAAGGTAATGGTGTCACCACGCTCCAGCAAAGGCGAGCGGTCACCGATCAGGATTGGGTAGTGGGCTGAAGCCAGGGTGGTCTGCAACAGCCCTGCACAAAGGGCAATCAGGGCCAGTTTGTGCGCGCGGATCATTCTTCCACCACCCCTTCGGTCAACTGGTCACAACCGGCTCCACCGCCGGTATAGGGATTCTGCGGCGCACCGTTTTTTTGCAGCCAGGCCTTTTCAGTCTTGTTGCAGGTGTACAGGGTCATACCGTGCTCGTCCATGTGGGCGGGCCATTTGTTGAAGAACTCCAGCAGGGCGTCGCTCAAGTCGCTGAACTCCTCCTTCGCGGTCTCCAGGTCACCGGCACCGATCAGTAGATCGGCAGAGGCGGCCACTGCCTCAAACATCTTGCGACCGGAGGCGACCTTCTCGTTAGAGGCACCGCCCATCATGCTGTTATGAATGGTTTCGGCGGCCTTTTCGACCGGCCCTAACTGACCGGCGGCCAAGGCCTGCTGAATGGTCAGGTAAGCGGGTACGGTCTGTTGAATAAAGGTGTGGGAACTGCGGCTGATGGTGACCGGGTCGCCATGCCCCGGGTGGGCCAGCGCACTGCTTACCGGCACCAGCAATAGTGGTAGCGCCAGCAGTGACATCTGTATACGGGTCGAAAGGGTCATGGTGATGCTCCTTGCAGGTCAGAAAAAAAATAGCGGGAGGGGGCGGGATCTCCGCCCCCTCCCGGCAGTGCTAGTTGAGCCCCATGGAGAAGGTGGCGATGAAGCGGTAGTCTTCCAGCCCCTCACCCCCCTGCTGCTGAGACTCCTGGTTCAGGTCGCGCCAGGCAACCTCTTTGTAGAGCAGGCCAATGCTGGCCTTGTCGAACATGGTCAGGCGCACACCCGGCGACAGATAGAGGATGTTACCGCCGGTGTTGGTAATGGGGGTACGATCCGGGTTGAGGTCGCGGCGCAATTTCAGGTAGTTGACTTCACCCACCAGATCGATGCGAGAGAGCAGCGCACCCTTCTTCTCAAACAGTTCAAACATCAAGGCGTTGTTCAGACGAAACTCGTTGCCCGGCTTGCCGCCGCCCGGACCACCGTTGAGGGCGAAGGTGCGGAACTGGATGTCGGCGTTCCAGGTCCAGTGGGCCTTCAACATTTTTGAGACGATACCGGTGAAGTTGTAGGAAGGTACCGCGAACCCGGTCTGCGCACCGACGCTCAGCGGGGCTCCGTTTTTATCGGTATTGCCAATCTCGCCGCTGGGAATGGTGGTGCTCAGGGAGATCCCGAATTTCCAGTCGGTGAGGGTATACTCCTTGCCCTGCACATCGTCTTTGTCAAAGCTGTACCAGCCCTTGAGGCCGTCTCGCTCACCGTACTTGAAACCGTACTGGAGGATGATGTTCAGGTCACCAAAACCACGGCTGGTCCGGTCATTGACCAGTTTTTTCACCGCGTAGGGCAGACTCACATACAGCGACAGATCGTTACGCAACCCGTAGCCGAACAAGGTATTGGTAAAGTTAAACTGTTTGTTACCACCCACATCGCGGGCATCGCCAAAGGTTCGGAAGGGCGATAGCTCCACCCGCTCAAAGATCAAAAATTTGCCCTTCTGCAGGGTCAGTGGTGAGGAGGTCTCAATCGGGGCACCGGGGCCAAACGCCGCCGAGACGCCACCGTGGTGGGCCCATGCGGGCGAAACTGGCGCGAAGGCCAAGGCTGCAAGGGCCAATGTTGCTGCCCATACGGTTGTTTTCTTACCGGAACGGCTTTGTACACCAATCACAATGGAACTCCTTCTGTTCACATTCTCTGCGGGCTGTTCAGCCCGCCGCCAATAAACTTACCGGGAGGCAGTATAAACACACGCCCGGCAACCAGAAACTGTTTTTACCAAACCAACCCTCTCTACCACTCCTTGTAGACACCATCTGCCAGTGGACCGGACGGGAACCATCGGTCCCGCCCGATCCTGACCGATGGGGAGGATTGGGGGTGTCACCCATCGGGCATTTCGTAACACGTTGTAGAAAACAGTACCACCGACTGCGGGGGGCGTCAATGGCAAGTTGTTATTTTCTTCAATTTAGTGTTACTGGCGAAGGCAGGCCGCACATGGCGACCCACTGGCGTGGTGACGGGCCAACAGGCCCACCACCTTTAGGTCATTGCTCAGTCCTCCTTCGGGCTGAACCAGCGGTACAGGGCGGGCAGCAGGAACAGGGTCAGCAGGGTGGAAGAGAACAGCCCCCCCACCACCACCGTGGCCAGCGGTCGCTGGACCTCACTGCCAACCCCGGTGGCCAGCAGTAGCGGCACCAAACCAAGCGCGGCAATGGTGGCGGTCATCATCACCGGCCTGAAGCGGCTCTCCGCCCCTTCGCGGATGGCCCGCAGGATGTCGGTCGCCCCGGCCACGTGGCGGTTGATGGAGTCCACCAGTACCACGCCGTTCA
>JALWRU010000276.1 GCA_026994095.1 Nitrospira sp.
GGATTGCTCTGGGGCAGGGTCCATAACTGGTGCTTCCGTAGGCTCGTCCAGATCCGCATCGGGCATCTCTGAAATGGGCTGATCATCTACCGGCACATCGTCCACTTCGTAGGCCTCAAAGGCATCGTCCATGGAGGCCGCGACACATTGGGCCCCAGCGATATCGGCACCGGTCAGGTCACAGCCCGACAGTTCGGCCCGGCGCAGATCGGCCCCCTCCAACTCGGTGCGGGACAGGTTGGCATCTTGCAGGCAGGCGCTGCCAAATTGGGCGTCGGACAGATCCGCGCGGGTCAGGTCGGCGCCGGTCAGGTCGGCCCCATCGAGTTGCGTTTCGCACAGGTTGGCCTCGATCAATGTGGCGCGCGGCAGCTCTGCATCGGTCAGGTCGGCCCCGTACAGGTTGACCTGATCCAGCGTGGCATCGCTCAGGTCGGCCCCGGTCAGGTTGGCCTCTACCATGCGGGCTTTGCTCAGTATGACTCCGGCCAGGTCCTGATGGCTCAGATCCATGCCCGACAGGTTGGCTCGCTGGCCGCTCCCGCCGCCACTGTCCAGCCAGTCCCGGTGGGCGCAAAGCTGCGTCGACAGGTCGTCGGAAGACGGCTCGCGGGTAACGTCGTTGGCGGCAGATCCCGGGCTGGAGATACGGATCATCGCACAGTCCGTAAGGCGCTTAACGCCCCGCGTCCTTGCGGCGATCGCCCCCAACCAGACGACCTGATAATGATGTGTGCGCGGGGGGCGCGGAACATGACTTGAATCCCCAAACAGCGGGACGGCTCCCTGTCTTTGAGGATACCACCTTTCCGCTGATTCTCATCACCTAAACTGCCATTTGTGTGGCATTCGGGTGGGCCTGTGTCAGGCCGCCACCACACCACGGGCTTCGCGGATCGATTGCACCTCTTCGAGCATTTTTTCTGCCTCGTTGGTACGGTCCATCACCATCAACATATTGGCGTAGCGCTCCATGGTGTCGGCTACGGTCAGGTGGCGTTCACCCAGCACCGCCTGCTGCACCTTGAGGGCGCGGGTATAGAGTGGCACCGCATCTACATTGCGGCCAGCAGCCTGTCGCAGGCCTGCCATCAATGCCAGAGCTTCACCCTTGTCCTCGGTGTCGGCGGCCAGCCCGGAGTCGAGCAACTCCAGACACCGCTCCAGCATGGGCAGCGCCTGCTGGGTCTGATCCATGTCCAGATAGAGTGACGCCAATCGCAACAGCGGCTCGGCCCGGCCCGCCTCACCCGGCGGCAGGACCTGATCGCGAATGGCCTGGGCCTGGGTAAAGGCCAGTTCCGCCTCCTCGTACCGCTTGAGCTTTTGCAACAACAGGCCCAGATCGATCTGGGCGTCGGCGGTGCGACAGTGGCCCTGAGGGTGGCGATGGTTCATCACTGCCACCACCCGCTGGCGCAGGTTGACCGCCTCCTCGGCGCGATCGTTGTTCTGGTAGAGGGTGGCCAACTGGCTCATGGGCTCCACCAGATCGCGGGATTCACCCCCGTCGGTGCGGGTCACCAGCGTGATGATGCGATGAAACACCGGCTCGGCCCGGTAGAGCTGGCCGCGCTCGGCGTACAGTTCGGCCAGCAGGGTTAACGGGCGCACCAGTGCGCGGTCGTTCTCGCCCAGATAGGCCTCCAGCATCTCCAGACATTTATGAAAGCGTGGCTCGGCAGCATTCTGGCGGCCAATGCGCATGAAAAACTCCCCCAGATTGAGGATCGTCTCGGCCACCGCGTCCTGGGTTGCACCGGGGGTACGCTGGAGGATCTTGCAGGCTGCGGTGAGGGCCTTCTCGGCGGTCACCTCATCACCGGCCTCAAAGGCTGAAATTCCCTGTAAATTCAGATAACGGACTTGCAGTGACGGGTGATCCATCGGTGTGGCTTCCAGCGCCAGTCGATAACATTCGGTGGCCCGCCGCAGGTCGATCTGGAAGCGGGCAAGGTCCCCGCGCATGGAATGGATGGCGGCGATTGCCAGCCGCTCGGCCCCGTCCGGCTGCTCGGCGTCAAAGGCGTGCAGGGCGGCCGACAGGTGTTTGTCGGTGGCTTTCATCTTACCGGCCGACAGGCTCTTTTTGGCCTCTGCGATCAACTCGGCAGCGGCTGCCACGGGAACGGGCTGGTCGGTCAACTGACGGTCCAGATATTGGTAGCCAGACACCAGCTCCAGCGCCTTGTCACAGCGGTTTTCCCGCACGTGGGCGTTGATCAGTTCGGTGATGACTACGGCCACTTCCACCGGGATGCCGCTGGCCTCAGACAGCCCCTGGGCCTGGGCGCTGGGCGCATCTCCATCGTTCTCCAGCGCGCAGACCGATTTCTCGTTGCGGTCTTTTTTTCCGCCTAGTGCATCACGCATACGTTGAACGAAACTGGTGCTTGCCATAACTTCTCTCCTGGTCGGTGGCGGTCGGAGAGGACCGCTCGCAGTCCCCCTACTGATCTTTTCGGCGGTAGAGCGGGTGAACTTGACCGGTTGGTCGCCTTCCGATCGGCGAAGAGCGGTTTACGGCGAGGGTGGCGTTTTGTGGGTTGAGGCAGGCGGGGCAGGTGTTGGCACGGCACGACGGGCCAGCGCAGCGTCAATCTCTTTGCTCACTGCCAGCCCCAGATTGACCTCGCTGTTGGGCCAGGTGAGGCCCTTGAAGGCCACCGCCATGGCGGTATCTACTAACAGGATCGCCTCCACCTCGTCGATTCCCAGCGCGCGGGCCTTCATAAAGCCGTCAAAGGCGGCCCCCATGCACGGTCCGCGACAGGTGTTCCAGAAGGCCTTGCCCACCAGAATGCCGGGGCTACGCCGGTCGCCGCCGGTACGCAGATGCTCGCGAATGATGCGGTAGATGTACTGGGCCTCGAAGGCCTGAATCCGGTAGTTTTTTCGCAGCCGCTCAAACACCTCCATGGTGGCTTGATTGAGCGCCTGTTTGTCTTTGAACGGCCCCGGATCCTGCACCACAGTTGTACGTAGAGGCGGCGGCTGGCTGAGGGCGGATGACGGCGGAAAACCGATGAATACCGACAGGGTCAGCGCCACCAGCAGGGCAGGGATCGGGCGAAACAGAAGCGGCAAACGTCGGGCGGTCATTTGACCACCGTACCGCCCCGGCCTGCAGGAACGCAAGACCGGGGCGGATTGCGTGAGGGGAGGGTTATGCGCCAGCGCCTGCACCAGCGCCTACGCTAGACAGGTTACCGATGGACTTGATCAGTTTCGGTGCATTCTCCAGCAGGAACTGGCGGTCGCTCAGGGCGGTCTGTGCACTGAGTTGCCCTGCGGTCAGCAGGTTGCCCCCCTGTGCCCCGGCGGAGCGGGCTGCCAGATCGGCCAGATTGGTACTGGCATTAGCCCCTAGCCCCAATAGCTGCGCCAGCCGGTTAAAGCGTTGCTGCTGGGCGCGGTCGAAGCGGGTCTCCCTCCGGCGGTCAAAGGACCGGGCCCGGTCAAAGGCCAACTGGTTTTGCTGCAACTGGCGGTTTCTGAGGGTGTTGTTGAGGTTCAGGGAACGATCAAAATTGCCCGCTGCCAGCGCCCGTCGTACCGCAGCCTGTTGACTGGCCCGGTCGAAGGAGGTGTTGTTGAGTGTACGGCCCCGGTTAAATGCCAGCTGGTTTTCCTGTAAGGCCCGGTTGCGGGCGGCGGAGAACTCCTGACTGGCCAGATTCTGGCCGAACCGGGTCAGCGCCTGTGCCGCCTGCCCGGACAGGGCCTTGCCCCGTGCCGCTGCCGACCGCTCCAGCGCCGCCTGCCCCTGATTGAGCCGAAACTGAAAGCCCGGATCGGCGTTAAAACCATTTTGGGCAAACTGCTGGCTGGAGAAGTTGTCCGGGATGCTCCCCAGCCCGGTGGCGGGTAACCGGGCTGCTACGTTGGGGTTGCCGATGGCGGGCAGGTTATTGGCCTGAAAGCCGAAATTATCAGGGTTGAAATCGCTTTGAAAACCTTGGGTAAACTGCCCGCCCTGTGCCAGCCCCCGGTTGATCTGCCCCAGCGCGCTGTTGCTGGACTGGATGAACGGATTGAGTAGCGTTTCGCCTTTTTTGAAGGCTTGATCCAGACGGGCATTGGCCCCGCGTACCGAATTTCCCAAGCGGCGGTTGGCGGCCTGACTACCAGTCACAAAACCGACCGGGTTTTTGATGAAGTTTTTGAATTTGAATCCCATCTTATCCTCCTATACGAAATAAAATACCGTCCAGTACCCACTCCCCGGCCTGCCCGGACAGGGTCTTAACCTGGCCCTGTGAATCGACCTCGACCCGCGCCAATTGCCCCCCCGCCGAGACCGTAAAACGGGCGCTTGCCGCCGGTCGAAAGCCCACCGGCAGGGTGGCGATGAGGCCGTTGCCGACGGTGTCGGTGACCGCCCCGTGCAGATGCACCAGACCGTTCTGCCGCCAGTAGCCGGGAGGCCGCAGCGGGGCGGATGCGGGCAGCCAGTTCCCGGTCAACGCCAGAGGGCGTACCGGCTCCAGCGACAGGGCCGTACGTACGTCGGTGAACCAGCGCAGCAGACGGCTGTCGGCCAGCGGCGGCGGAGGTGGAACGGGTTGAATACTCATCGCCCGGTGGTCACCTTCAGGGTGGCCCCCAGCAACACCACCGGCACCGGGTCGCTCACCACCAGCCGGAAGTTACGTCGATAGAAGCGCCCCAGCCGGTGGAAGCGCAGGCGCAGGTCGGTGCGCCCGGTGGCACCGATGCCGCCGTCGATGGTGCCCTGCTGGTCGGCGCTCCAGCGGTGGCCGCCGTCGTCGGACCAGTCCAGCATCACCGTGGGAGCGGGGGTGCTGACATCGCCCACCCCCATCTGCATAAATAGCTCCAGCCGGGCGGCAAACAGGGGTGCGCCGTCTGCGTGCAATACCGGTGCGGTGCGCTCCCGCCGCAACAATGCGCCGTCGTCGGTGTAGTGGTCTTGATCCAGCACATAGACCTGACCGGTGGCGAAGTCGCCCAGCAGATGCTGGCCGGCAAAATGGACGTAGGTATCGCCCTTGTGGCGGGTCCAGTCGGTGCCGTTCCAGCCGCCACGCCGGTGCCACAGTCCGGTGGACAGGTCGTACACCCAGGTGGCGTTGCCTGCGGGCA
>JALWRU010000277.1 GCA_026994095.1 Nitrospira sp.
ACGTCAATTTCGGCCCGCCGCAGAATATCCACGATGGCAACCGCCTCGATCTCTTCAAACCCCTCTGCCAACGGAACCAGTACCTGTGCCATGTGCCATTTCCCTGTCTGCAAATGCCCTCATCCACCTAATAAAGGGTAGTGTACCGCGCCCGGGCCGTCTTGTCCCGAGGCGGTGGTGGGCCTGTGGTATGATCCCGCCCAGTTAAACAGTGGTGTAGTGACGCAGCGTGAGGACAACATGACAACGGATGACTGTCTGGTACTGTTCGATTTTAACGGCGTGATCGCCGACGATGAGCCGGTCCACCAGATGATGCTGCAAAAGGTCATGGCAGAGGAGGGGATTCAAATTTCCGATGCGGACTACCAGGACATCTACTTAGGGTTTGACGACCGGGGCTGCTTCACCGAAGCCTACCGTCGCCAGGAGCGGGTGCTGGATGCAGACGGGCTGGCCGACCTCACCCGCCGCAAAAGCGCCTACTACGATGCCTATATCGCTGAAAATCTGGTGCTGTTCCCCAATGTAGTGGCGTGTGTGCAGGCATTGGCGGCTCAATTTCCGCTGGGCATTGTCTCCGGTGCGTTGGGGCAGGAGATTGAAAACATCTGCAAACAGGCCGGTATCTGGGAGCTGTTTGGGCTGGTGATTCCGGCGGAGGATACCGAGGCCTGCAAGCCCCATCCGGAGGGCTATCTGAAGGCGCTGGCGCTCTATAATCTGGCGTTGGCCAGCCACGGGCGGTACATGGCCCCGGAGCAGTGTGTGGTGATTGAAGACTCGGTGGCCGGTGTCGCTGCGGCGGTAGCGGCGGGCATGCGCTGTATCGCCGTGACCCACAGCTACCCGGCGTCGGCGCTGTCGCAGGCGGACCTGATTGTAGAGCAGGTGGCGCAGATCACCCCGCAGACCATCGCCTCCTTGCTGGACTCCTCTGCCTGACTGCCGGGCTGTCTATTTGGCGGCCTTTTGCTTGAACCAGGCCACTGTCTGCGCCAGACCATCCTCCAGTGAGGTGAGGGCCTGCCAGTCGGTTTCACCGTCCAGTTTGGCGGCTGAGATCAGGCTGCGCATCTGCTCCCCGGCCTTGGCCGGGCCGTGCCCTGCGGGAATGTCGCAACCGGCCTGCTTGGCGATCAACTCGTACAGTCGATTGACGTCGGTTTCCACGTTGGTGCCCACGTTATAGGGGCCGGTCAACTCCGCATTAAAGGCGGTGATAAAGGCGTCGACCACGTCTTCAACAAAGACATAGTCACGGGTCTGTTTGCCGGTGCCGTTGATGGTCGGGGCCTGGCCCGCCAGCATCTTTTCGCTGAAGATGGCCACCACCCCGGCCTCCCCGTGGGGGTCCTGACGGGGGCCGTAGACATTGGCCAGCCGCATGCAGGCACACCGTACCCCACGGGCGGTGTAGTAGTCGGCATACAACTCGCCAGCCCGCTTGGTGATGCCGTAGGGGGACAAGGGGCGGGTGGCATCCGCCTCAGTGGCGGGAAAGTGATCTTGCTCACCGTAGACCGCACCGCCAGAGCTGGCAAACACCAGCCGGGGGCAGCCGGAGTTGAGGCACGCTTCCAGTACGTTGATCATGCCGAGAATATTGATCTCCGCATCGAACATCGGCTCTTCTACACTGCGCCGCACCTCCATCTGCGCCGCCAGATGAAAGACCACCTGTGGGCGGAAGTCGTTGAACACACGGGCCAGTTTGGCCGATCGAATATCCAGCTTTTTGAAACTGGCACCCTTGTTGATCTGCTTTTTGGTACCGTGGCTCAAATCGTCCACCACCAGCACTTCGTGGCCCGCCAGAATCAACTGATCCACCAGGTGGGAGCCGATAAAACCAGCGCCGCCAGTCACCAGACACTTCATGGGGTGCGTTCCTTTCCTTCAGATAGATACCAGGCCACGTACCGGGGTATTCCGTCGCGGATGGGGGTCGTGGGGGCGTAACCGATCTCGGCGCGGGCCAGAGCGATGTCCGCATAGGTGACCGATACGTCACCCGGTTGCGACGGCTGCCGATCAAGTACCGCTGATTTACCTAATGCGGACTCAATGGCGGCCACCAGTTCTACCAGCGTGGTGGTCTCCGACTCGCCCAGATTATAGATGGCGTAGGGTGCCCGTTTGGCCAGCGCCGCCCGTACCCCGGTGACAATGTCGTCAATATAGGTGTAATCCCTGCGGCTGGTGCCGTCACCAAAGAACGGGATGGCCTCGCCCCGGTCGATCAGGCGGGTGAACTTGGCAATGGCCAGATCGGGCCGCTGTCGAGGGCCGTAGACGGTAAAAAAGCGCAGGCAGGTGATCGGCAGTTGATACAGGTGATGGTAGGTGTGGCAGATCAGCTCGCCGGCTTTTTTGGTGGCGGCGTAGGGGGAGATGGGATGATCCACCCGGTCCACCTCGGCGAAGGGCACCTTGTCGTTGTTGCCGTAGACGCTGGAGGAGGAGGCAAATACAAAATTCTCCACCCCGTGATCCCGCGCGCACTCCAATAGTGCCGAGGTGCCTGCTACGTTCACATCCTGATAGCGGTACGGTTCGGCAATGGATGGTCGCACCCCGGCCAGCGCCGCCAGATGGATCACCTCGCGCACCTGATGGTCGGTAAATAGCGTGGCCAGCCCGTCCTGATCGCGAATATCACCCTCCACGAGTGTGAACTGCGGGGTGTCATTGAGTCGGGTCAGGTTGTGCTGTTTCAGGCGGCGGTCGTAGAACGGGTCGAAGTTGTCCAGCCCCACCACCCGGCGACCGTCGGCCACCAGCGATTCGGCCAGATGAGAACCGATAAAACCGGCTGCGCCGGTAATCAGTATGGTGCCGTCGTCCATGAGTATCCTATGAGGTGTTCACCGGATCACCGGCCTGCGCCGGATCGGCACGCACCAGATGAATCAGGTATTCCACATTGCCTTTGGCCCCGGTGATGGAGGAGGTTGTCATCTCCAACAGGGTCAGTCCTTCCGCCTCGGCGGCGCTGGTTACCTGCTGAATGGCGTCCTGCCGAGCGGCTTCATCACGAACGATTCCACCCTTGCCCACCCGCGCGCGGCCCACCTCAAACTGGGGTTTGACCAGCAGCACCATGTGCCCTGCATCAGCCAACAGGGATTGTAGCGCGGGTAACACGCAGGTCAACGAAATAAACGACAGGTCGCCGACAATCAACTGCATGGGGTGGGGCATATCGCCGGGGGTCAGGTGACGCACATTGGTGCGGTCCATGACCGTGACCCGCTGGTCATTGGCCAAGCGGCTATCCAGTTGGCCATAACCCACATCGGCAGCGACCACATGAGCGGCCCCCCGTTGTAGCAGACAGTCGGTAAAACCGCCGGTAGAGGCCCCCGCGTCCAGCGCCTTCAAACCGGTTACATCCAGCCCAAAGGTATCCAGCGCGCCTGCCAGTTTAAAGCCACCACGGCTCACGTAGGGGGGCGGGGAGTCACAGGTCAGCACCGTGTCCGCCGGGTAACGAACCCCGGCCTTGGTGACCACCTGACCGTCAATGCGTACCCGTCCGGCCATAATCGAGGCCGCCGCACGGGTGCGGTTGTCCGCCAGCCCCTGCGCGACCATCAACTGGTCCAGCCGGACCTTTTCAATGGCACGGGCCACGGGGAGATGCTCAGGTCAGAATCGCGAGGGTTAGGAGGCTTCCATGGCCAGCGATTCGGTGTGACGTTTCACCGACTGGCTTGGGTGAATGCGGCCCCACATGGCGCGGGCGGCGCTGGCGATGCCTTCGGTATCCAGCCCCAGATCGGCCCGCAGTCGCGGCTGCGGCCCCTGCTCGATAAACTGGTCGGGGATGCCCAGACGGCGTACCGGCAGGGTGATATCCGCCGTTTCCAGACACTCCAGCACGGCACTGCCAAAACCGCCTGCCAGGGCGTTCTCTTCAATGGTGACGATACCACCGGTCTGCCGGGCAGCAGTCAAGACCACCTGCTCATCCAGCGGTTTCACAAAACGTGCGTCGATGACCCGCGCATTGATGCCCTCGGCGGCCAGTAATTCAGCGGCTTCCAGCGCCGGGGCGACCATGGTGCCCAAGGCCAGCAAGGTGAGGTCGTCGCCCTCCCGCAGGGTCTCGGCGGTGCCGACCTGTACCGACGAAAAGCCCTCCAGCGGAACCCCGTCGGGGACGGTGCCACGGGGGTAGCGCAAGGCCACCGGGCCGTCCTGCTGAGTGGCGGTATAGAGCATGTCGCGCAGTAGCCGCCCATTGCGCGGCACCATCACGGTGAGGTTGGGAATACTGCGCAGGTAAGACAGATCGAACACCCCATGATGGGTCGGGCCGTCATCGCCCACCAGACCGGACCGGTCCAGCGCAAACACTACGGGCAGGTTTTGCAGGGCCACATCGTGGATCACCTGATCGTAACCGCGCTGCAAGAAGGTGGAGTAGATGGCCGCCACCGGTTTCATGCCCTGTGTTGCCAGGCCGGCGGCAAAGGTCACCGCATGCTGCTCGGCAATGCCCACATCAAAGAAGCGGTCGGGAAAGCGGTCGGCAAAGCTGGCGGTACCGGTGCCGGTGGGCATGGCGGCAGTCACCGCCACCACGTTGTCATCCGCCTCGGCCAACTCAATCAAGGCCTGTCCGAATACCTTGGTATATGGAGGGTCGGAAGAGACGGTGTTCTTGACCCCCACGGTTTTGTCGAACTTGGGGGTGCCGTGATAGCTGATCGGGTTGTCCTCGGCCAGGGAGTAGCCCTTGCCCTTTTTGGTGACCACATGCAGCAGCACCGGCCCCTTGATGTTGCGGATGTTCTCCAGCGTGGGGATGAGATGCTCCAGATTGTGACCGTCGATGGGGCCGAGGTAGCAGAAGCCGAACTCCTCAAACACCCAGCCGGGGGTAATGAACCCCTTGACCGCCTCTTCGGCCTTTCTGGCCACCTTGAGCACCGAGGCACCCACCCGCGGGATATTGGCCAGAATCTGCTCGGTCTCCTCCCGTACCCGAAGGGCCAGATCGCCGGTGAGGATGCGGTTGAGGTAAGAGGAGATCGCCCCTACGTTGGGAGAGATCGACATCTCGTTGTCGTTCAGCACCACCAGCAGGTTGCGCTT
>JALWRU010000278.1 GCA_026994095.1 Nitrospira sp.
GGAGCAGACTGGTTCGGGTTACTCATCCAAGCGTAGAGTAATGTTGTATAGTCTACTGAATCAGGTTCTTGATGCCCTATTAGCTCGAGTGCTGCGTACCTTCTGTCACTCGTATGCTCATCGATTACCACATCGATAAAATTTGTATTCTCGATGAAATGGGCAGTTTTATTATGAACTGATCCGCACATTTGGATTGCCCAGATAAAGTCCAATCCCCCAGATATAAGACCTGCCGACTTTTTATAGAGGTTTGGGGTTATTTTTCTTGGTAATTTTTTATATGATAGGTCTTTAACATCCTTGAATATTCGCTTTAATCCATATCGGAGTGAATACTTCACCCTATCGATATAAAACTCGATTTTGAAGTCGTCAACTTCGTTTGTCATCCCACAAAATAGGTTGCGCTGGAAATCTTCCGATACTGTCAGCAGATACCAAATGGAAAGTGTTTTGTTTGGGGTTGGAAGAGATATCTTTTGATATTCTTCATCAAGAGTTGACTCAATAGCAGTTAAAATAGCTCTGCTTTTCTGATCTGATGAGGAATCCAATTGTATGTCACCCTCATCCACGCTATGCCTTTAGTAGACATTTTCCATCGGCAAACTACTCAAAGCGGACGCTGACAGAAGGTCACCCGCGAGAGGCCAGCAACGCCTTCAACCGCTCATTCACCAACTGCGGGTTGGCCTGCCCCTTGCTGGCCTTCATCACCTGACCTACAAAGAAACCAAACAGCTTGTCTTTACCACCCAGATAGGCGGCTACCTTGTCGGTGTTGGCATCCAGTACCGGCGTAATCATGGCGTCGATGGCGGTGGGGTCGCTCTCCTGCACCAGCCCTTCGGCTTCGATCACCTGCATGGCGGTCTGGTCGGTGCCAAACAGCTTGGCAAACACGGTCTTGGCGATCTTGCCCGAAATCGTCCCGTCTTCAATGGCCGCTACCAACCCGGCCAGTTGAGCGGGCGACATGGGGCAGGCGTCGATGCTGGTGCCGTCTTCGTTTAAACGGCCCATCAACTCCCCCATCACCCAGTTACAGGTGGTTTTAGGGGCTTTGTCGAAGGCTTTGACGGTCTGCTCGTAGTAGTCGGCCAACTCGCGGGTGGAGGTCAGCACGTCGGCGTCGTATAACGACAGGCCGTACTCGCTCTCAAAGCGGTTGCGCTTGTCGTCCGGCAATTCCGGCAGCTCTTTTTTGACCTGTTCAATCCAGTCGTCGGAAATCATCACCGGGGCCAGGTCCGGCTCCGGCAGATAGCGATAATCGTGGGCCATCTCCTTGCCGCGCATGGATTCGGTGACACCACGCTTGGCATCCCACAGGCGGGTCTCCTGCACGATGGTGCCGCCTTCGTTTAATACCTGAGTCTGGCGTTTGATCTCGTACTCCAGCGCCTGCCTGAGGAAGCGGAAGGAGTTCATGTTCTTCATCTCGACCTTGGTGCCGAACTCCTTCTGACCCTTGGGACGCAGGGAGATGTTGGCATCACAGCGCAGGTTGCCACGCTCCATGTTGCCGTCGCAGATGCCCAGATAGATGACGATGTTACGCATCTTCTTCAGGTAGGCGACGGCTTCCTCCGGCGAGCGCAGATCCGGCTCGGAGACGGCCTCTAACAGCGGCACCCCGGCCCGGTTCAGGTCCACATGGCTGACCCCGTCCAGCCCCTCGTGCATGTTCTTGCCTGCGTCTTCTTCCATATGAATGCGGGTCAGGCCGATGCGCTTGGTCTCCCCGTCTACCAGAATCTCCAGGTGACCATGCTCACAAATGGGCTTGTCGTACTGGGAGATCTGGTAGCCCTTGGGCAGATCCGGATAGAAGTAGTGCTTGCGCGAAAACACGTTCGGGCTGCGAATCTCGCAGTGAGTGGCAAGCCCCGCCATAATGCCCGCATGCACGACCGCCCGGTTTAGCACCGGCAGTACCCCCGGATGGCCCAGACAGATGGGGCAGGTCTGGCGGTTGGGTTCGGCCCCGAATACCGGCGAGCAGCCGCAAAAAATCTTGGTCCGGGTGGAGAGCTGGCAGTGTACTTCCAGCCCGATGACTACGTTGTATTCCATAAGCCTTTGCTTTAGTCCAAATCGGTTCGGTACGGACGCCTACAGGGCGGGCCGGGCCGTGTGAAAATCGGTGGCGTTCTCAAATGCCCAGGCGGCTTTCAAGACAGACGCCTCGTCAAAGGAGCGACCAATAAACTGCAGGCCGATGGGCACCCCGTTGCCGTCCAGCCCACACGGTTGCGAGATGGCCGGTACACCCGCCAGATTGGCCGAGATGGTGTAGATGTCCGACAGGTACATCTTCAATGGGTCGGCGGTGCGCTCCCCCAGTTTAAATGCGCCGGTGGGCGAGGTGGGGGTGAGCAGCACATCCACCTGCTCAAAGGCCTCGGTCAGATCCTGTGCGATCAGGCTGCGCACCTGTTGGGCCTTTTTGTAGTAGGCGTCGTAGTAGCCCGCCGACAGGGCGTAGGTGCCCAGCATGATGCGCCGTTTCACCTCCGGGCCGAACCCGGCCTCACGGGTGGCCATGTACATGGCCAGCAGGTCGCCGCCGTTGTCCACCCGGTTGCCGTACCGCACCCCGTCAAAACGGGCCAGATTGGACGACGCCTCGGCGGTGGCGATCAAATAATAGGTCGAGACCGCATAGGGCGTGTGCGGCAACGATATCTCGACGATCTCCGCCCCCAGCTTGGTCATCTGCTGAATGGCCGACTGTACCGCGGTCAACACCGCCGGGTCGGTACCGTCAATAAAGTACTCCTTGGGCACACCGATGCGCATGCCTGCCACCCCGTCCTTGAGGCCGTCCATAAAATCGGGGGCCTCCCGTTTGGACGAGGTGGAGTCGAGCGGATCGTTACCGGAGACGGCGTTCAACAGCAGGGCCGCGTCTTCCACATCCTTGGTGAGTGGACCGATCTGGTCGAGGCTGGAGGCAAATGCCACCAGACCGTAACGAGACACCCGCCCGTAGGTCGGCTTCATGCCCACCACCCCGCACAGGGAGGCCGGTTGGCGGATGGAACCGCCGGTATCCGACCCCAATGCCGCCAGACACAGATCGGCGGCCACGGCTGCGGCGCTACCACCGGACGATCCGCCCGGAGCGCGGTTCAGGTCCCACGGGTTGCGGGTGGCCTCGGTGGCCGAATTCTCGGTGGATGACCCCATGGCGAACTCGTCCATGTTGGTCTTGCCCATGACCACGCTGCCCGCTTCCTTGAGCTTGGCTGCGATGGTGCCATCGGTGGGCGAGACAAACCCCTCCAGCAGCCTGGCGCTACAGGTGGTGGGTAGATCCTGGGTAATCATGTTGTCTTTGAGGGCGATGCCCAGCCCGGTCAACGGCCCGGCTTTGCCGTCGTGAATCAGGTGATCGGCGGCCTCCGCCTGTGCTTCGACCAGCTCCGGGGCGACACAGTTATAGGCCAGCACCTGCGGCTCGACCTGCTCGATCCGGTACAGCAGCGAAGCGGTCAACTCCACCGCAGAGATGTCGCCTGCGTCTAATTTGGCACGCGCTTCATGCAGGGTCCAGGTATAGGGTTCCAATGGGGTCTCCTCTACAAACAAAAACAGGCAGGTCCGACCGCGTTCATGCGGCGGTTCAGCAGGGCTGCCCTATTCAATAATCTTGGGGACGGCAAAACAGCCGTTCTCCACCTTGGGGGCCACACTCAGGCCCCGTTCTCGCTCTAACGACGGGCGCGGGGTATCGTCACGCATGGTCTCACCCGCTTCGGCGGCGTGCTCCAGCGGCGGTACCCCGGTGGTATCCAGTTCGTTGAGCTGGGCGATGTAGGCCAGAATGTTGCTCATGTCCGCCGACAGGCTGGTCACCTCGTCGTCGGTCAATTCCAGCCGCGCCAGTTGCGCGATTTTGCGAACCTCGTTGGTTTCGATACTCACGGTTATCCTCTACTGTTGTGGCTGGCGCTTGCGGGCCACCCATCCGTCAATATTCTTTTGCGGCGTGCGGGAGATCGACAGCGACCCGGCAGGTACGTCGCCGGTAATGGTACTCCCCGCCCCGATCACCGCGCCTGCTCCCACCCGTACCGGGGCCACCAACTGGGTGTCGGAGCCGACAAATACGCCGTCCTCCAATACCGTGTGGTGTTTGTTGACCCCGTCATAATTACAGGTGATGGTACCCGCGCCGATGTTCACCCCGTCGCCCACGGTGGCGTCACCCACATAAGACAGGTGATTGACCTTGGAGCCGACCCCGATGGTGGCCTTCTTGATCTCTACATAGTTGCCGATCTTCGCGCTGCTCGCCAGGTGTGCCAGCGGCCGCAAATGGGCGTTGGGACCGACCGTATTGTCACCGTCCAATGTGGCCTCGGTAATCAGGCTGCCGTCCTTCACCTCAATGCCATCCCCCAGGGTGGAATCGCTGATGCGCACATTCGGGTGGAGGGTGCAGCGGCTGCCGATACGGGTAGCTCCGGTAAGGGTCACTCCGGGGTAGATGACACTGTCGTTGCCGACCGTCACAGTCACATCAACGGTCACCCGCGCCGGATCGATCAGGGTCACCCCTTCGGCCATCAGCCGCTCGGTAATCTGCCGTTGAAACTGCCCGGTGACCTGTGCCAACTGCGCGCGGGAATTGACCCCCGCCACCAGCGCCGGGGTGTCACACACCACTGCTTGCACCGATGCCCCACGGCTTAACGCTGCGGCGACTCCATCGGTCAGGTAGTACTCCCCCTGCGCATTGTCGTTGGACAGGCCGGAGACCACCTCAAACAGTAATTTTGCATCCACCAGATAGATGCCAGCATTGACTTCGCACACGGCCAGTTCGGCCTCATTGGCGTCCTTTTGCTCGACGATACGGGCCACCTGTCCGGCGTCATCCCGCACCACCCGACCGTAGCCGGTGGGGTCGTCCAGCACCACACTCACCAGCGTCAGCCCACTGGTCTGCTCATGCTGTTGCACCATCTGCGCGATCAACCTGGTCGGCACCAGTGGCACATCGCCGCTTAATATCAGGACCGGGCCGTCAAACCCTGCAAGTGCCTCTTGACAGACCATCACCGCATGA
>JALWRU010000279.1 GCA_026994095.1 Nitrospira sp.
TGGCCAAGGGGGCCAATCAGGCCGGAGCCACGGTGCATGAGGGCGGTACCTATATCTGCATCGAAGGGCCGCAGTTCTCTACCCTGGCCGAGTCCAACATCTTCCGTAGCTGGGGGGTGGACGTGATCGGCATGACCAATGTCACCGAGGCCAAATTGGCGCGGGAGGCGGGTCTCTGTTACGCCACCCTGGCCATGGTGACCGATTACGACTGCTGGCACCCGGACCACGACGCGGTCACCACCGAGGCGGTCATCAAGGTATTGTTAGCCAATGTCTCCCTGTCGAAAGAGATCGTACGAACGACCTTGAGTTTACTGCCGGAGAGCGCAGATTGTGGCTGTGCCCACGCTTCGGACCACGCTGTGATTACCCACGCAGAGAGCATCCCCGAGGCCGCTAAAAAACGGCTTGGGCCAGTCATTGGTGGAGCGCTACAGTGATACGGGCAGCGCTTGGCTCAATATTGCTGACGGCACTGCTACTGTCTGGCTGCGCCAGCACTTCCTCCATCGAGGCGCGGAGCAGCATGGTGGACTACCACTACCGGCTTGGCATGGCCCACCTGGAAGACAACAATTTTCAGGCCGGGTTGGTGGAGTTTCGTACCGCCAGAAAAATTGACCCCAAAAGCGCCAAGGTGCTGTTTGCCATGGGGCATACCCTGTTTCAGCAGGGTGAGTACGCCGCCGCAGAAGAAGTCATGCGGGAGCTGCTGGACATCCACCCGAATGATGGCAAGACCCTCAACTATCTGGGTACCATCTATGAAAGGCAGGGGCGGTTGGACGATGCAGTGGACGCTTTTCAGCAGGCGTTGAGCAAAGACGATTATGTTACCCCCCAGTTTCCGTTGAGCAACCTGGCCCGGATTTACATTCGACAAGGCAAGAAGTCGCAGGCTGTTGAGGTGCTAACAAGCGCCACCCGTAAGGTGCCAGAGTATTTTCCAGCACGGGCCGATCTGGCACGGTTGTACATGGATATGGGCGAATGGCAGAAAGCCGCGGATCAGTGGCAGGCGTTTATGGACCTGCGCCCGGATATGCTGGAGGCTCGCTACTATCTGGGGCGCGCCTATATGGGCCTGAAACAGAATGACAATGCCCGTACCGAACTGCAGAAGTTCCTGCTTAAGGCCGATCAGAGCAACCCGCTGGTGGCCGAAGCCAATGCCTTGCTGGACGTGCTGAATGCGCCGTCGGGCAAGCGGTAGCTGTTCTGGCCAACTGAAGTACCGTGCGATTTCTGGTTCTGGCAGGGCTGTTGCTGGCCGCTATCTGGATGATCCGCCGCAGTATGCGGCCTGCGTCGTCCGGCCCTTCAGAGTCCGCCGATACCGCTAAACTGGTACAGGACCCGATCTGCAAGACCTATGTACCCGTCGACAGCGCCATTCAGGTCAACAAACAGGGTAAAACCCACTATTTTTGCAGCGACCGGTGTGCTGCGGCATTTCAACAAACCCCGGATTAATCCAACATCTCGGCTGGTACCGTACAATTCCAATATCCCGACACGGGTGAGGACATCTGCTAAAGAGGAACGCTATCAAATTCTTTCTGGATACTGCGATTATCGATGAGATCGCCGAGGGGGTCCGGTACGGTCTGGTGGACGGGGTCACCACCAACCCGTCGTTAATTGCCAAGAGCGGTCGGGACATTCGTCCGGTGATTGAGCAGATCTGCCAGATGGTGTCCGGCCCGGTCAGCGCGGAGGTGGTGGCGACCGATGTCGAATCCATGCTGGCCGAAGGCCGCGAACTGGCCGCTATTCACGCCAATGTGGTGGTCAAACTGCCGATGACTGGCGACGGCTTAAAAGCCGCTCGTGTGTTTGCCGCAGAGGGTATCCGCACTAACGTGACCCTGGTGTTCTCGGCCAATCAGGCATTGTTGGCCGCCAAGGCCGGGGCCACCTACGTCTCGCCATTTGTCGGTCGGCTGGACGATGTGGGCCACAATGGGCTGGAGTTGGTCAGCGATATCCTGACGGTGTATGGGCAGTACAATTTTCAGACTGAAGTGATTGTGGCCTCCATTCGCCATCCACTACATGTACTGGAGGCGGCTCGCATGGGGGCCCACATCGGAACCATGCCACTCAAGGTGTTGCAGCAGATGATGAAACACCCGCTCACGGACATCGGTCTGGAGCAGTTTTTGGCCGACTGGAAAGGGACCCAACATGGCTGATCTCAACGGCAAAAAACTGGGGGTATTGCTGGCCGCCGATCCGGCACAGGGGGATGTTCCCCGCGTACAGGCACTGGCTGGTGCGTCGCTGGCGGCCGGGGTGGATACTTATCTGTATCTGATTGACCGGGGCACCATCGCCTATCGCGACGTGGACTGGCAGCCGCTGAAGGAGCAGGGATTAAAACTGTTCGTCTGCGCCTACGGGGCCATGCAGCAAGGCATTCAGCCCGACCAAGGGGCCGTATTTGGCGGCCTGTCGGTACTGGGTGGCATTATGGAAGGATGCGACCAGTTTGTATCGTTTAACTAAGGGCCCTTAGATGACCACCCCACCCACACTATTGATGACCATCTTCTCTGACCCGGAAAAAAGCGGGCTGGCTGCTGAAGCGCTGCGGATGGCCATGGGCCTGGGCACCGGCAAACGATCTTTACAGGTGGTGCTGATGGGGCCTGCTGCACAGGTCTTGACTGAAGATGTGGATGAACTGGTTGATGGCGAGATGATCGAAAACCATTTAGCGGTATTTGAGGAGTGGCAAACCCCCTTTTATGTGGAGCAGCCCGACCGCTACGACCTGTCTGACTCGCCGGTGGAGGTGGTTCCCGTCGATACCACCGAGTTGGCCCGAATGATGGCTGCGGCCCATCAGGTGATGGTGTTCCGATGAGCCAGTTGCACCTGATTCGAGAGGGCGCCGGGGACGAAGCGGCACAGGTGATCCGTGCCCAGGTTGCGCAAGGAGATCGCCCGGTGGTGGTGCTGGTGGATGCCAGTACCAGGCCGGATACCGGCACCACCTGTCAGGCGGTAGGAGATTGCCACCCGGACGGGGTAACGGTCATCGACTGGTCTGACGTGGTCACGCTCATGTTCACGGTCGATACAGTCATCACCTGGTAGCCGATAGGCCTGTTACAGGGCGTCATCGATGCGCGCTTTTAGCAGCGGCAGCAGCCGTTCTCCCAACGGGTCTGCCAGATTCAGCGGCACCCCTGAAAACTGCTCGGCCAACCGGGTAAGGGTGGTTTGCGCCCGCGTCAGCAGCACCCCGGCAAACAGAAAACAGGGCACCACTACCACGGCCTGCGCTCCGGCGTCGATCAGGCGGGTGGTCTCGTCTGCCAGCGTGGGCGGGCAGACGGCGGCATAGGCGATACCGGTACGATGGTTGTCGGTTACCGTTGCAAGTTGTTGGGCAAGCCGTTCAATCTGGTCGGCCCCGTCCGGCGCAGAACTGCCCCGCCCCAGCACCAGCAGACCGGTATCTGGATGGGAGAGCGGCGTCTGTTGCGCCGCTTCAATGGCTTGCTGGTGGAGGGCCGCAAGCAGCCCTGCACCGGTGCCGATGGGCGGCGTAATCTGAATCTCCAGAGCGGGATACTCACTGCCCGCCTCTGCCAGGGCGTGGGGGATATCCCGCAGCACATGGCCTGCCGCCAGCAGGATGACCGGCACAGCTAGCAGCCGGGTGGCCCCCTGTGTTACCGCCTGTGCTACCGCATCGGCAATTTCTACAGGGTGGTGGCTCAGGCAACAGGGCAGCACGGTCTGCTCCGGGCAGGTCAAGGCGACCTGCTGCGCCAACGCCATAAATTGCGCCATCCCGACCGGGTCGCGGGAGCCGTGGCCGATCAGCAGGACAACGGTCAAGCGGATGCGTGGATCGTTACGACCACTTTAGCTAGGGGGCTGCCGGAGCGGCCACTTTGATCGCGCGGGACAGGGCCGAACCGGTGGACGGCCAGACCCCTTTGGAGCGGATGGTCGGGGCGGTGCCGTCGAACACCACATAGCTGTAGCGGGTGTAATGGGGCAGCTTGCGGGTCAAGCCCTTCAATACCTCGGCTTTGGGTGCGCCGATCCAGCCGACCGGACGCCCCCCATCCTCGCCCGGTTGCTCCACCACGATTGCCAGCGCATCGCTGTCGCGCCGGTAAAGACCTCCGGGGAGCATGGCCCCATGGTCTGTGAGCAGCGAGTTTTTTTTGTCTGCCAGTAGCATCCCCACATTGCGGGTAAAGCGATTGTCCCAGCCAAGTACCCATATCGGGCCGTCAGGGAGGGCTGTTAGTTCTGAGTCCAGCAGGATGTGGTCGGGCTGATCGGTCCAGCTTTCCGCCAGCTTGCGGAAGGAGAACAGACGGTCATCGCTGGCTTTTCCAGGCAGGATGAAGTGGGGGCTTACGCTGCCGAACAGCTTGGCCAGAATGGCCCCGGACTCGCCCCCATCCAGCCCTCGAAACAGGTCAAAGTCCGGGTCCAGCGCCATGCGGGTCGGGGTAAACGGCACGGTGACCGAGTAACGATGAGCCCGCTTGGTCATCTTGAGGGTCTTCTGGATCGTCGGTGCGTCTGTGCCAGAGATAGTGATCGGCAGATAGAGCTGATAGGGTGGCTCACTCTGGGTCTGCACCACCTCAAACGACACCTCATGACCATCTTTGACCGGTTTGGCAGCCACATCTTCCAGCGCCAGCGAAGGTGCGCCGGTGCGGTTGATCCACTGGATGAAGATCGGTGCCAGCGACTGCCCTGCGACCCGCGAAAAGACCTCCTCCAGCTCGGCAAACCCGGCCCGCCGGAAGCGGTAGGTCAGGTAAAACTCCTTGAGGGCATCAAAGAAGATGGCATCACCCAACTGGCGCCGCAGCATGTGGAACATCATCATGCTCTTGCCGTAGCCCACGGCCTGGCTGGCCCGGTTGTGGCGGGCGCGGAAGGTCCGTAACGGGAAGTCGGTGCCGTCGGCCACAAAGGCCGCATATGCGGCCAGTTGGTCGCGCCGATATTCGGTGCCGTTACCGGCCTCTTCGGCCAGCATGTAGTCGGCCAGATAGACGGTCAGCCCTTCGGACCAGTTGCCGTCCTCCGG
>JALWRU010000280.1 GCA_026994095.1 Nitrospira sp.
GCCACCGGTAAGCCAGGGCAGAAGGTACTCACTGCCGGGGCCGTTCCACAGGTGACTTCAAGTGCTGGCAAGGGCACCCGGCGGCAAGGCAAAAAGCCAGCCCGCACCGTCGCCCCCACGCTGCACTAGGCCAAGCCTATTGGAAGAACGGCACCTTCAGTGGCTCGCCATCGGCGGGCGGGATGACACTTGTCTCTGAAGTGTGAGATGCCTCGTTTGTCTCTTCAGGTGGCGGAGGCGATGGCGGAGCCGTCTTGAGAAGCTCAATCAGCGACTCGACCTGCGGGTCCAGCAGTGGGCCGCCGTCATCCAGCGCAAAGCCGGGCATTTCGGTGCCTGGATGGCCTTTACGAATAGTTGCCCGTAAGTATCCGGTCATGCTGTCCGGGTATTGCCCCAGCGCAGGGCCGGTCTTGCCCTCGCGGGCCTTACCGTGGCAAAACCAGCAGCCTACATCGTATAAGGCTTGCCCCTGTTGACCTGCCAGCGGGTCTGCATGGCAACTGCCACATTTGAGGCCAAACAGCGCCTCACCGGCCTGAAACCCCTTGTGCATGGAGGCGTCTACGTCAGCGACCAGTCGTAACTCCAGTTCCGGCTCGATCGGGTCGTTGGACATCACGGTGATAATGCGAACCACCTCACCGCTACGGGCGGCAGAGTCGTAGGTCACCTCAATGGCGGTGGACTCCCCCGGTGCCAATGTCGATTTGTCTGGCAGCGCAGCAGTACAACCGCAGGGGGTGGAGACATCGGTCAGGGTCAGGGTTTCATCACCACCGTTTGTCAGCGGAAAGCGGTGGACGACAATCTTGCCCTGGGTCAGGGTGCCAAAGTGGTGCTCCCGGTGGTCCAGCACAATACGCGGACCTGCCAGCACGGTCGTCGCTCCCCACATGAACAGCAGCACTCCGGTAAGCCAGATGACCCGGCTTGGGAAGCGTTTGACGGTACTCACTCGTAGGCCGACTCCAGCGCGGTGGCAAACACCGCCTCAACGTTACGCAGGGTGTTGTCGGTGATGCGTACATGGTTGTCGATCAGCAGGGTGGGGGTGCCCCGTGCGCCGATGGCCTTGGAGTCAGCGATCCCTTTTTTGAGACGTTTGCCCATGATGTTGTCGTTAAAGCCCTGCTTGAATGCCTCCAGATCCAGCCCGGCTTTCTGGGCCACACCCAGCAGCACCTCGGGTCGGGTCACATCCAGACGGTTGTCCCAGATGGCCTGGAAGAGGATCTCGCGCATGGCGTCGCCCTTGCCCTGTTGCTCTGCCAGATAGAACGCCAGAATGGGCACATGGGAGGCGGCTGGGTCAACGATCGGCAGGCCCCAGTACTCGACCTCCAGTTTGTCGCCGTACTCCTTCTGCAACACCGGCAGTACCACGGTATCGAAGTGGTGGCAGTGGCTACAGAAAAAATCGAAGTAGATGGTAAGTTTGATCTTGCCCGCTTCATGGGTGCTTTCGCGGCCTTTGACATTAAAGATTTTCGGCTCGCCGGGTGCGTCAGGCGCAGCCACAGCGTCAGGCACAGCGGGGCTGTCGGCATGGGCGAGCACCGGTGTGAGCGACAGTAACAGGCTCATCGCCAGCAGGGTGCCCAGCAGGTGAGGCAGGCGTGGGAGGATCGTAGCGGGATTCAGCAACATAATGGACTCAGGCTTATGGTTGATAGGTTTTCAGCAGGTGCCGAAGTAATTGGTGAAACTCCGGGCCGTCCCACTCCCGAGCGCCAAAAGCGCGACCGAGAATCGTTCCGTCCGGACCGATCAAATAGGTGGTGGGCATAACCCGCACCAGATAGCTGTCTGACACATCGGACAGGGGGTCGAGCAGGATCGGCAACTGCCATCCTTGCTGGGTGACAAACGGCTTTACCACCGCTCCGCCCCCCACATCGACCGATATTGCCAGCACCTCCACCCCGTGGGGTGTCATCCGTTGAGCCAGGCTCTGGAGCAGAGGCATCTCTTTGATGCACGGAGTGCACCAGGTGGCCCAAAAGTTCAACAACACCAGTTTACCCCGATAATCGGCCAGTTGCACCGATGTGCCGTCCAGGGAAGACAATGCAAAGTCCGGTGCGGTGCGGGGTTTGTCCGGTGCGAGGATGCCGGCGTCCTTGTAAAAATCGGGCACCATGGCGCGGGTAAATGCGTCGGTTTCGGCCTTTGCTACAGGGGCTAAACCGCATAGGGCGATGCTGCAAAAAAGCGCCAGACAGGAGAGCGTGCGGGCGGCATGGTGGGTGAGTTGTGACAACGATATTACCCGGCCATACCCGGCTGCGGAATTGCCTTGGCGTGTTGTGACAGGTAGCGCAAAATGCGTTCTTTTTCATCCGCTGTCATCTGCGGCACGTTGCGGGCGCGCACGTTGTCTTCCATGCGGTCCACCACGACCTTCCAGCGGGCGAAGCTCATGCGTGACGGGTTGGGCAGGGCATGGCAGAGGCTGCATCGGCGCACATAGGCCTGCCCGTCTTCGGTGTCTGCGTCCGGCGGCTCGAACTCGGTCATACAGCCGGTCAGCGTAACAAAGAGCAGCCCCAGGGCGGCCAGATAACCCGTTTGGTGTCTGCGCATAGTAAGATTATATCCCATTGTCGGGGGTGACCCCATGTAAATGCCGCAGTGTCCAGAGTGTAGACGCCTGATCGGTGTCGCGGTATTACCAGATTGTTAATAAAGTTGAGGGGAGGCAGTTCGTTGTCACAAGAGGGGTCGTCATCTGCACCGTTGCAGTTTCCCACACAGACGGTGCGTGGGGTCAAGGATGTTTTACCGGGAGAGACACCCGGCTGGCGTCATCTGGAGCAGACCTGCCGGGAGTTGTTCCAGCGTTATCGGTTTCAAGAGATTCGCACGCCGATTTTTGAGTTCACCGGGTTGTTCGCCCGTAGCATTGGCGCCGCTACCGACATCGTCGAAAAAGAGATGTACACCTTCGCCGACCGCAACGGCCAGTCCCTGTCCTTGCGCCCGGAGGGGACCGCTTCGGTCATCCGTGCCTACATCCAGAACGGATTGCAGCAGGAGTCGTTGACCCGGCTCTACTACATGGGGCCGATGTTTCGTCACGAGCGCCCGCAGGCGGGTCGTCTGCGACAATTCCATCAGATTGGTGCCGAGGTGTTGGGTGCCGAAGGGCCAGACATCGATGCAGAGCTATTGTGCCTGCTGTCAGACCTGTTTGAGCAGCTCAAGTTGCCGGTGACACTGGAGATCAACTCGATCGGTTGCCCGGACTGCCGCCCGGATTATGTCAAGATTTTGCAGGCTGCATTGAACGACGCCAAGCTGTGTGACAACTGTCAGCGTCGCCAGACCACCAACCCGTTACGGGTGCTGGATTGTAAAGAGCCCGGTTGTCGGGAGGGTACCACTGACGCTCCGTCCATCATCGATCATCTGTGCGGCGTGTGTGACAGCCACTTTACCGGGGTGCAAGCGCGGCTCCAGCAGATGGCCATTCCCTATGTAATTAACGCCCGCATGGTGCGCGGGCTGGACTATTACAGCCGCACTGCTTTTGAGTGGACCACCACTGAGTTGGGTGCGCAGAACACCGTGGCAGCCGGTGGTCGGTACGACTCGTTGAACGAGCAGTTGGGTGGTAAGCCTCGCCCGGGAATCGGTTTTGCGCTGGGTATGGAGCGGCTGTTGCTGTTGTCGGAGCCGAAGGCTGAACCCCGTGCCGACCTGTTTGTTGTCGCGTTGGGTGCTGATGAGGAGGCGGCGTTGTTGCCGTTGATTCGGCAGATGCGTACCGCTGGTTTGACTGTAGACCGGGCGTTTGGTGGGGGTAGCTTGAAGTCGCAGATGAAGCGGGCGGGCAAGAGCGGTGCCCGGTTTACCTTGATTGTCGGGGAGTCGGAGCTGGCTTCGGGGGAGTACAGTCTCAAAAATATGGACGAGGGTACGCAGGAGAGCGTAGCGGCGGACCAGATTATTGAGATGATAAAAAGTGCCTAATTTACAGGTCAGCGGGGACCACCCCGCCCGCCGGAGGCCCTTTTAATCCGCGCACAGCGCGGCTTTTAATAAGATAGACGCCTCCGGCGGGCGGGGTGGCGGCCCCCGCAGGCCGGTAGGCAGTGCCGTTGGCACTGTTATTTTTTGGTGGGGGGAGGAGGCAGCCTCAGCTGTCGACCATCTCCCGCAGCTCTTTGCCCGCTTTGAAAAACGGCACCTCTTTGGGCGGTACCCGCACCAACTCACCCGATTTCGGGTTACGCCCCTCACGGGCCGCACGATACCGCAGGCGAAAGCTGCCAAAACCACGAATCTCCACCTTGTCTCCCCCCGCAAGGGCATCCTTGATGGTGTCAAATACGGTGCTGGCCAACACGTCCATCTGGGTGCGGTTGAGGCCGTCTACCTTGCGGGTGACGTTTTCAATCAATTCAGCTTTGGTCATGAGTCTCTCCGACTGTTACAGAACACCAACTGCAATTATAACGACATCAAATACATGGCGCGCATTCCGCCCCAGCGACCCGCCGTACTCACCGACCAGGGCAACCACCCCTCCGCACCGCTCAAAAACTGCTCCCACGCCGTGGGGGTCAGTTCGATCACACGCGGACGTCCGTCAATACCGGCCAGCATTCCCGCCTTTTTGACCGCCGCGTCCAGATTGCCCAGCGCATCCACAAGGCCCTCGGCAACGGCCTGCTGACCTGAAAACACCCGACCGTCTGCCAGCGGGCGAATCTCATCCGCTTCGCGTCCACGGCCATCCGCTACCGCTTGAATAAACTGGTCGTGAATATCGTCCATGACCCCCTGCAGCAATGCCCGGTCCGCATCGGTCATGGTACGAAATGGGGAGCCCACATCTTTGTTGGCGCCGGACTTGATGGTGACGTTGGTCAGCCCCAACTTGTCCATCAGCCCCTCGACATTGGTCATCGACATGATGACGCCAATGCTGCCGGTAAGGGTACCCGGATTGGCCAGGATAGCATCCGCCGGGGCGGCAATGTAGTAGCCACCCGAAGCGGCCACGGTGCCCATCGATACCACTACCGGCTTGCCAGCCGCCTGAAAGGCCACCACCGCGTCGTGGAT
>JALWRU010000281.1 GCA_026994095.1 Nitrospira sp.
GCCTGGCAGGTGGCTTGCTGGAAAGGGGGTGTGTGGGCTAAAATAGAGACTTGTTTTGGTGTTTACAGCGCCGTATGTGTATTTGCGTAACCCCAGATGAGGGATGTGGACGATGGATTACGATCTCAATTATCAGCCCGATACCGGCGATGTGGACGTCAGCGCCATCCCCAATAAAATCGGTGACCTTTGCCTGGAGACTGGCAACTACGAGTGCAGCACCTGTGGTGATGAGCAGGCCTATACCAAGGACACCAAGTTCCCCGGCTGTGACAACTGCGGGGATGAATACCTGACCTGGGAGCTGCTCAGCGCGGCATAACCGGGCAGCAGTTCACTGCGGCGGAGGGCCGCAGGGTAAAAACGGGGGGCGAATTTACGCCTGTGCGTAGCGCGTGGGGCTTTGGCAATCCACCCGGGTGGCGATCAATGATCCTTACCGGAGGGGCCAAGTCTGTACCTGCCGCACAGGGCATCAGGAGGCTCCGTCTGCCGTGCGCGCGAAATCGCTGACATGTCTTGCCACCAGCGTACTTGTCGGCGTGTTGTTGTCTGCCTGTGGCCCCCAGTCCGACCGGCCAGACGGTATCGGCGTGGACTTGGGTGCCGCCCCTGCCATTATCAATAATCCCGGTGACAGCAACTTCCCCGATCCAGTGGTGTCGTTGCAAGGGCGGGACTTTGGCGGCGGTCCGGTCAACACAGTGGTGTTCAAGGTCGACTATATCGTGACCGCTGAAGATGCCGACCAGAACATGCGCTATGTGGAACTGGACATTGTCTACAGCGACCTGTGTAACAATGGCAGAGAGACCAGCATCCTGTTTACCGAAGATATTCCGGTGGCAGCACAGGTGGTCGCGCGGGCGCGCATTGAGGGGCGGACCACTAGCGAAGTTGCCATTCCACGGGTCTGTTTGGCCAATGACGGCAATTTTCAGTTCATTGCCAAGGTGCGCGACTTCCGTGGGCTGCTGTCGGAGAACTCCCTTTCGGACACGGTTCGGGTCGCTGTCGGTCAGGGCGGCAATACCGGAGGTGGCAACAATACCGGCAGTGGCAATACCACCACTGGCGGGACGACCACCACCACTGGCGGCACCCCGTAGATTCAGGGTTTTGGTCCGGCAGATCGGTTAATCATTGTCCAGCAGGGCCGTTCTGTGTTATTTTTCTCGGTTTTCAGGTGGTGTTTTTATTCGTCCCGGTGAGCAGTGTGGCTCCTATCGGTCGATAATGATTCCACAAGTTTTTGTTTTGCAAGGAGTACTGCATGTCACGGGTCATCAAAAAGCGCCGCAAGAAGATGCGTAAACATAAGCATCGCAAGCTGTTGAAGCGTACCCGACATCAACGGCGTCGTCGCTGACCCTGGCTCCTGCTGTACAGGCCGTTTTCGGCCGGTTTCCAGGCAGCGGCCTGACAACCGGCCCCATGAGACGGTCCATGAAGCGTACTACGGGTCTACCCTGGCGGGTAGGCCCGTTTGTGCGTGGCGTCGTCACGCTGGCGATTACCTGGGCCATGCTGGTTACCGTCGCCACTGCGGCACCGCTTACGGTGGTCGTGTCCATACCGCCGTTGGCCATGGTCGTGGCCCCTATTGGTGGGCCACAGGTGGCGGTACATTCGCTCATGCCGGGGGGGGCGTCTCCCCATCAGTTCTCCCCCACCCCGGCCATCATTCGTGAATTGGGCAGGGCCTCCCTGTTTGTGGCCATGGGGGGCGGTATTGATCTGTGGGCCGAGCGGGCAGCCGCTCAGGTGCGCAGGCCCTATCAGGCCCGCCTGACCCTGTTACCCACCGGGGTGGGGTCTGAGCATCATCACGGTCACGCGGACGGGGAAAATCCCCACCGCTGGCTCGACCCGGTATGGGTGCGGGAGCAGTTGGTACCACAGGTGACCGAGGCGTTAGTGGCGGCAGATCCCCAGGGGGAGTCCGGTTACCGGGCCAGAGCAGCAGCCTTTTCAAGGCAGTTGCAGGCGTTGCACGAGTCGCTGACGGCGATGCTGGCACCGGTACAGAGCGCCGCCTTTGTGGCGTTTCACGATGCCATGACACCGCTGGCGGACCGGTACGGTCTGCGACAGGTGGGGGTGGTGGAGGTCAAACCGGGGCAGGAGCCGTCCATCCGATCCATGCGCATGTTGATCAGGTCGGCCAAATTACAGCAGGTACAAGCGGTATTGATCGAACCCCAGTTTAACCCACAAGCGGCGCGCACCATCGCCAAGCAGTTGGGGGCGCGGGTGGTCACGGTCGACCCGATGGGCGGACCGGGCACGGCGGCAGGCGACCACTACATCCACATGATGAACTACAACGTGCAGGCGCTGGTACAAGGGCTGCGGCGGTGAGTAACGCCGGGCAGCAGCCAGCCGGGTTATCGGATCGCGCCCCCCAAGCACCGGTTGTGGCGCTGGACGGGGTGGACCTGATACGCGGTGGGCGGCAGGTGTTGAGCGGTATTACCTTCTCGCTGCTACCCGGTCGTTTTCTGGGGCTGATCGGCCCCAACGGGGCGGGCAAAACCTCCTGTCTCAAGGTCATTCTGGGGTTGTTGCGCCCCACCCGTGGCACCGTTGAGGTATTGGGTTCGGCCCCCTGGGAGCTGGGCCACCGGGCCCATCAGATCGGCTATGTGCCGCAGCGGGCCTACACCGACCGGTGGGCACCGTTTTCGGTATTTGACGTGGTGATGATGGGGCGCACCTGCTGCATCGGGCTGGGGCGACGGCCCCGCCGCAAGGACCGGGAGCGGGTGATGGAGTCGCTGGAGCGTATGGGCTTGAGCGATAGTGCCAAACAGCCCATTGGTGACCTGTCCGGTGGACAGATTCAGCGCACCATGATCGCCCGTGCCATGTGCCGAAAAACCCGTTTACTGGTATTGGATGAGCCCACCGAGGGCGTCGATCTGCCCCATCAGGACCGGCTCTACCGGCTGCTGGATGAGTTGCGGGCCGAGCGCAATTTGACGGTGGTGACCGTCTCCCACGATGTCTCTATGCTGGCGGCCCACGCTGATGAACTGGCCTGCATCAATAGTACGATGCACGTGCACGGCCACCCGCGTGAGGTGATGGAGAGTCACCATCTGGGGCGGGCTTACTCCTGTGAATTCGACTTCTTCTCCCACGGCCACCATGACCCGGTCGGGCACGACCACGCGGCACATGGAGGTGATCATGTGGGCTGATCTGTGGGCCTTCGATTTTTTACAGCGGGCGCTGGTCGCGGGCTGTCTGGTGAGCCTGCTCTGTTCGGTGCTGTCGTTGTTTGTGCTGCTCAAGCGCATGGCGTTTGTGGGCATCGGCATCTCTCACGCTGCGTTGGGCGGCGTCTCCATCGGTCTGTTGACCGGCCTCAACCCCATGTTGTCGGCGCTGGTGGTCTGCATCGGCACGGCGCTGGGGATCGGTGCCATCAGTCGAGGGGGGCGATTGGCCACCGATATGGCCATCGGTATCCTCACCACCGGTCTGATGGCCCTGGGAGTGGTGCTGGTGGGGTTTTCCGATACCTATCAGGGCGATCTGTTCAGCTACCTGTTCGGCAATATTCTGGCAGTCAGTTCGGGTCAGTTGATGGGGCTGGCAGTGGCAGCAGTGCTGGTACTGGGCTTTATCTGGCTGTTCTTCAAAGAGTTACTGTTTGCCACCTTTGATGAGGAGGTGGCACAGGTTACCGGCCTGCCCGCCCGGGCTCTGGACTACGGCCTGTTGGTGGCCATGGCCATTACGGTGGTGTCTGCCATTGCCGTGGTGGGGCTGGTGCTGGCCTCGGCCATGTTGGTCATTCCGGCGGCCATCGGCACTCAGTTGGCGCGCAACTGGCGGGGTGTACTGCTGGTTTCGATTCTGTCTGGCTTGCTGGCGGTGGTTGCCGGGTTGTCCCTTTCCTATTATTGGGACCTGGCCTCCGGCGGGGCGATTGTACTGATGCTGGTGGCGCAGTTTTTTGTGGCGCTGGTCTGGCGCGGTATTACCCGTCTGACTACAGTTCCTCTCCTCCCCTGACCACATCTTCGGGTGGGAAGGAGGGTTTTTTACCCCGCATAATTTCCCGCCATAGCACCTCAAGATGGCGCGTCTCCTGACCGAAAATGGTACTACTCCCCGTATCGTCTGTAGGGGGGATCACAAGAGGTATCGTTGAACGACAAGGTATTAACCCTGAACCTGCGCTGGATGTCGATTCTGCTGGCGCTGGGGCTGGTGCAGGCAAACGACCCTGCCAACATGAGCAATCCGTGGATTATCGCGGTGTTGCTCATTTATGCGGGTTCTAATTTGCTGCTCATGCGGATACCGCGTGCGGCGTTCTCTCCCGATCAGGGCTGGGTTCGCCTGGTGGTGCTTGATATCGCCCTGATCTCATCGTTGATGTACAACATGGGGGACCTGCACGGCGACGCCTTTTTCCTCTACCTTCCGGTAATCGCCTGGTCGTCTTGCCTGCATTCCGCCCGCGGCATTGTCGGCACGGTCGGGATTGCGGTGCTGGCCTACGTTGGCATGATCATGCTGATGGTGTCAGGGCAGCAAATGTACAGCGAACTGCTGGGCGGCAACGGGTTGGCCTACCGGGTGCTGCTGTTGGTGGTGATCGGCGTGTTTTTTGGTCACCTGGCCCAACGGCTGCGGCAGCACCGGGATGGTCAGGATGCCGTTACCGAGGAGCGCCAGGACCTGGCTGCGGTGGTGACCGCTGCCGAGGCCTTCTCTGCCACCTTGAAGCAGAACGAAGTGCTGGGCCTGCTGATTCAGCAGGTAGTGCAACTGGTGGGGGCGTTCCGGTGCAGTGTTGCGCTGATTGATGAACACAAGACCAAAGGCACCTTGTTAATCTCGCGGGAGATTCTGGCCTCGGAGGAGGACCTGGGGTCACGCACCCTGCAGATTGATCTGGCCAACTACCCTGAGATGGCCAGGTCGCTGGAGACCGGCACGACCGAACTGGTAGACGACATCTGCAATACCGAATACATGGAACCGGCACAGGACACCCTCAGCGAGTTGGGTATTACTTCGTTGATGGTGGTCCCCAT
>JALWRU010000282.1 GCA_026994095.1 Nitrospira sp.
CGCACGCATACCGCCCGGCAGCTGTGACAGTTGGGTGAGATAGTCCGCCAGATGTGTGCCGATGGCCGGATACCGCTCTGCCACCGGTGCGGTGGTCAACACGGTCGCCAGACGGGACAACGCCTCTAACTGGCGGGGCGCTTCGGCAGGAGACTCATCACCCGGTGGGGCCGTCAGTGGCCCCATCAGCAGGCTCAGTTCATCCAGAATGTCATGTTTTTGACCGTCGTCATCGGTGGGAGAAAAGTCGGCAATGGTGATGACCCGATCCACCCGATCCAGCCGCGAGAAGCGGGCCGCCAATGCCTCCGCCGCCTGCGCATCAGCCGCCAGCGCCACCAGATTGCGGGCGCTGGAATCGTCGGCCAGCAGATCCCAGTAGGTCTGCACCGCTTCAGTGGTCGGGTCTTGCAGGTGTAATGGATCCCGGTCAAAGGTCGCCTTCGGTACCGACCACAGGGCAATGCCGGTGAGGGTGGCCACGGTCATCAGCACCACCGCCCGGCGGCGTACCATCCACGATGGACGATCGCTCACGTCACTTTCACGCCTACGCCCCGCTGGCGGAGGCCAGGTCACCAGCAGGGCGGGCAGCAGGGTCAGGCTGACCAGCAGGCTGATGATCATGCCGCCGCCCGCGATCCAGCCCAGCTCCGACACCCCCACATAGGCGGTGGGAATGAACGCAAAAAAGCCCACCGAGGTGGTCAGTGCGCAGATCACCAGCGACACCCCCACCCCGCCAGCGGCCTGCTGCATGGCCGTAGACGGGTCAGACCCGGCAGTAATCAACTCCCGCTGGCGCAAACACAGGTGGATGGCAAAATCGACCCCCAGACCGATATAGAGCACCGCAAACGCCACCGAGATCAGGTTCAAATGACCTACCGTCAAAGTGGCAAAACCGGCGGTCAATATCAGCCCCACCAGCAGGGTGGTCAGCGACGCCGCCACCAGCCGCAGCGACCCCAGCCCCACCACCAACACGGTCAATACCAGCCCCAGTGCCAATAGCCCGGCGCGGGCCGAGCCTTCGCTGGAACTGGTCAATTCGGCCACTGCCAGCGCCACCCCGCCGGTCATCCGCACCCGCACACCGCCCTGTTCATCCAGCCCCAGCCGGTCCACCGCCTGCCGTACCGCTGCCATGGCCGGGGCCCCGGCCAGCAGGTCGGAATAGTCCAGCCGGGGTTGTAAAATCAACAGCTGCCGGGCTGCACTCCCGTCGGCCTCCCCCTCCAGCAAGCGCTGCCACGATACGGGCCGGGAGCGACCCTCACTGCGGGCTACCACCGCCCGGTCGAACGCGGTCAGGATGGGGGTCAGTTCCAGTTCGGTACCATCTTCCTGCGCTGCGATTGCCCGCTCCAGCATGGTGGTCAGGCCGGTCAGGCTCATGTCCTGGGTCAGGTGGCCTAAAAAAGGCTGGATCTCCGCCAGCCGATCGGCCAGCCGCTCCAGCTCTGGCAGGTCCATGAACAGCAGGCCGTTGCGCTCAAAATAGGCCCCGGCACCGGGCCGGTAGACACTCAAAAAATGGTCGGTGTCGGTGACGAGTGTTGCTGCCAGCCGCCCTGCCGCCGCCCGCGCCTGCTCTGGTGTGCTGCCATCAACCACAACCACCAGCGTGTCGACCGACTGGGGAAAGGCTTTTTTATAGCGTGCATCCAGCTTGCGGAACGGCAGCTCCGGCGACAACAACCCGGCGGTATCCGTATGAAAGCCCAGATGGGTGGCGGTGTACCAGCCGCTGGCCACGGTGAGCAGCACCATGACCAGAAACACCCACCCGGCGCGGGCAGCTGCAAAACCGACCCAGGTGGCAACCCGGTGGGAAAGTTGAGGTGTGTGGCGCTGTCCCACAGGGGTACGGACCTCCCGCTACTGCTGTCGCGCGGCCCAGTCCGGCGAAGGGCGATTGTAGGACAGTTGACTACCGGATCGCCAAAGGACCACCCGGATGGTCCTTATGGGGGTGACAAAAAGTCCGGCCCAAGGCGGCTGGCCACCCGCCGCAGGGTCGTCGAGGCGTGGGCAAACTCTTTGCCCAGCCGGATCAGCCCCGGTAGTTCCCCCGGCCGCCGCAGCAGGGCCATCAACAGCCTGGCTGGTCGGGTCTGACCTTCTTCATCTACCGCAGCCAGCGCACAAGAGGGCAACACCCGGTGAGCCGGGTCCACCACCACACGCAGGGCAAGAAAAGGGACCGCATGAGCCTCGGCCACCTGCGCCAGCACCGCGCTCTCCATATCTACCGCGCAGGCCCCGGTGGAGTGTTGCAACGCCTGCTTGTATGAGGTGCTGGAGATCGCCTCAAGACTGGTGTAGAGCGGCTTGTCACAGGGGGGTGGATCGTCGGCCAGGCGGGCATGTACCCGCTCGCGCCAGTCTGTATCTACCGGATAACACAAACCGTCCGGGTCCAGCACCTGATGGGGTAACAGCAGGCTGCCTGCGACAAGTTCTGGCGACAGCCCTCCGGCGGTACCCCAACTCAGCAGGGCGGTGGCACCCTCGGCCAGCAACGCCTCGGCAGCAGCGCGGGCCCGCTCGGCCCCCACGCCAGAGATGGTCGCACGTACCCGCTGTGCCGGTCCCTGTTCAACAGTGGGCTCAGACGATGGCGGTGACAACTGCAAACAGACGGCCTCATCGGCCAGCGCCACCACAATCGCCAGGGTCATTCCGGCTGCCGTATCAGATTGGTATAGCGGGCCAGCGCCCACAGGGGGAAGTATTTGGAGTAGCCGTGGTACTTCAAATAAAATACCCGCGGAAAGCCCGGCGCAGTGAACCACCGTTCCTGCCACAGGCCGTCATCGCCCTGCCGGGTCATCAACCAGTGGATGCCGTGACGCACCTCCGGGCTGTGGGCCTCGCCCGCCGCCATCAACCCCAGTAGTGCCCATGCGGTCTGGAACGATGTACTCTCCAGCCCACCACCAGCCAGGGTCGGGTCGGCGTAACTGTCATTGCTCTCGCCCCAGCCGCCGTCTTGCTGCTGCACCGATTTCAACCAGCCGACCGCCTTTTGCACCATCGGTTGGGTCATGTCTTCACCGGTTTCGTGCAGGGCCTGCAGTACCGACCAGGTGCCGTAGATGTAGTTGCTGCCCCAGCGGCCAAACCAGGAGCCGTCCTCCTCCTGTTCTTCCCGCAGGAAGATCAGGCACCGCTCCACCGCCTCCCGGTAGCGACCGGTGGTATCCAGCCGCCCCAGCAGCGATACACAGCGGGCGCTCACATCGCTGGTGGGCGGGTCCAGCAGGGCGCCGTGATCGGCAAAGGGGATTTCGTTCAAGTGATAGTGCACATTGTCCACATCAAACGAGGCAAAACCGCCCCCCTTCGACTGCATGCCGTGTACCCAGTTGGCGGCCCGCTCAATGGCAAACTCATACCGGGACTGCCCGGACTGGTGCATGGCCCACGCCACCGCAGCGGTGTCTTCGGTGTCCGGGTAGTAGTCGTTGCGGTACTGGAACGGCCAGCCGCCGCCAGCCAGATCGGGCCGTTTGTCGCGCCAGTCACCGGGAGCGTCCAGTAGCTGCTGGGGCCGCAGCCAATCCAGCGCCTGCTCGGTGGCCGCACGGATGGCCTCGACCTGCGGGTCGTCCTGGGGCCGGTCGGCAGTGACCTCCTGCAGGGCCAGACTGGCCAGAGCCGTGTCCCACACCGGCGATACACAGGGCTGACAGTAGGCCGAATCCCCATCGATCACCAACAGTTCTCGGATGGCCTGTAACGCGGTCATGCGGTGGGGATACTCTTCGGCATACCCCAGCGCATCCAGCACCTCGTAGGCCTTGACCATGGCCGGAAAGATCGCCCCCAGCCCGCCCAGCCCACCCAGTCGGTCGATCAACCAACGCTCGGCCTTGGCCATGGCGCGCTTGCGTACCCAGGCGGGAATCAACGGATCGCAGTATCGGGCGGTGCGCTCCAGCAACAAAAAGACCCGGTTCAGTGGCGAACGCACCGGGAAGTAGTCACGCACCTCTTCCGGTGGGGTCACAAACAGTTCTTGCACACCGATGCCGGTGGGGTTTTTGGCATTGGCCTTCAAGGTATAGAGCATCAGCAGAGGCACCATCACCGTGCGCGACCAGTAGGAGACCTTGCTCAAACTAAAGATCGGGAACCAGTTCGGCAGCAGCAATGCCTCTACCGGCATGTACGGCACCCCCCGCCAGGGCAGTTGTCGGAACAGGGCCAGTTCAATCCGGGTAAACACGTTGGCCCGCTCGGCACCGCCCATGGCGTGTACCTGTTTGCGGGCCCGCACCATGTGCTCGGCCTCAACCGAATCGCCCGCCAGCTTCAGCGCCCAGTAGCCTTTAACGGTGGCGCTCGGGTCCGGCGCTCCGCCGGGGTAGAGGCTCCACCCCCCCTCCGGGGTCTGCTCGGCACGCAGGTAGTTGGCAAGCCGGGACTGCAACTGCGGCTCGATCTCGTCCATATAGTGCATCATGAGGATGTACTCGGCCGGGATGGTACAGTCCGCCTCCAGTGGAAACACCCACGAGCCATCCGCCTTGCGGGCCCCTAAAAGGGCCTCACACGCGCTGTCAAGCGATTGTTTTAACTGAGTTTTTGAGATGGGGTCAGGCGCAGTTTGCGCGTTCGCCTCCCCATTGGCGTTGCGCAGTTGCCCGGTACCGGAACCAGACGTTTGTATGGGCTCAGTCAACACAACAAGCCACCCTTTACACCAAATAACAATCGGCTACACCTTTAAGTAGCACGAAAGGATTATAACCCACTCAACAATTTTGCGGTCAGCCGTCGTCACTGACAACCCCTGCCTGCGGGAATTTATTCACCCCATATGCGGTTGACGGTCAAGGTAGCCGCGAACGGTCCCGGCCGCCGCAATCGCCATCGGTTTAAGTTGCACAAGAAGGAGGGGGGGGGATGCTGGTACGGACCGCCCGTCCCAGAGGGTTTTGCGCCGGTGTGGTGCGGGCCATCGATACCGTACGCTGGGCCTTGCAGCAGCACGGCGCGCCGGTCTACGTCTACCACGATATCGT
>JALWRU010000283.1 GCA_026994095.1 Nitrospira sp.
AAATGCCTCCGGCGGGCGGGGTGGTCCCCGCAGACCTGTAAATGCCTGCGGCAAGGGCTATATTTACTTTTGCGCCCCCCGGTGCAACATACCGGCCAGCGGGGGCCGCCGCCCCGCCCCCGCCGGAGGCGCTTGGTTTTAAAAAATGCCTCCGGCGGGCGGGGCGGTCCCCGCAGACCTGTAAATGCCTGCGGCAAGGGCTATATTTACTTTTGCGCCCCCCGGTGCAACATGCCGGCCAGCGGGGGCCGCCGCCCCGCCCGTGGTCGGTATCAGTGCAGCGTGATTGCGTTACGCCAACGCGGGTAAATCACCCTCAACCAATGAGGCAGGCAACGCCGCTTGGGCCGCATTGATCTGCAACTGTGGTGTGCATTTTCCCCATCGGTTGCAGCGCTCGCAACGAGAGCGCCAGGTGTCAGACGGGTGCTCACATTCACTGCATACAAACGGTACGGGCGGACTGGCTTCACCAAAGGCCAGCAACGCCTCCTGCACAGCGCCCTGCCGCAGATTGATGCGCCCTAACATCTCATCCATTTCAGGGGTATGCCGGGTCTGTTGACCCAATTGGGTGAAGATGTGCAGGGCGTCGTCGATCATCTCCAGGCGGTAGTAAATACAGCCCAGGTAATAGCGCAGATTGAGGTTGTCTGCATCTCGCTCCGCCACACCGCTGAAGTAGCGGATCGTTTCGCGCGGGTCTTCCAGATGGACGATGTAGAGGTTTTCAATCGGCTGCAAAAAGCTCTCGTCACGGGTGTGGTCGTAGGCTCGCTGGAACAGCGCCAGCGCCTCGGTGGTTTTGTCTTCTCGCACCAGCAGTTCACCCAGGGCCATGTAGGCCGGCGAGAAGTGTGGAGCTTCCTTGACCAGCACGTTCAACAGGCTGCGGCCCTGATCATTCTGCCCTTCGGCCAGATGCTGCAAGGCCGCTTCAAAGCGGTATCCGCTCAGCCGTTCGGCCTCCTTGTGGGAGTCCAGTTCATCCATGCTGGTGTGAATCAGGCGCTGTTGTACAGCCGCTGCGTTGAGCCATTCGCCCAGCGCTTCTCGTGCATTCCGGAGGCGCACCAGCAATGATTGATCCTTGGCGTCTTCTTCCAGACCGGATTCAGCGATCTGGGCGGCGCTTTCAAAGGCCTCCATCTGCATATAATCGTCGATCAAAGAGAGTCGGTGAATGGGGTTGCTATCCTCCAGTCGCATGGCCAGCCGGTGTAGGGATAGTGCCTCTTTCATGCCGCCTTTGAGGCGTCCGAGATCTCCCAGCCGAGAGATGGCCATGACATGCTCAGGGTTGATCTTGGTGACCTTGCGGTAGGCCTCCTGGGCCTTGTCCGGGCGGCCTGCCAGTCGGGCGCGTTCGCCTTTCAGGTACAGGGTCTGGGCGCGGGCGTTGTGTTTGTCCTGACGGCGCGAAGAAAACCGCTGGAAGATCAACTGTGTATCCCGCAGCAATGTACCGAGAAAGCCCATGGCCAGCCCCAGCGCAATGCAGGCCAGCATCAGCGGCACTAGCGGTACATCAAGTACCTGCTCCGGGTAGACCGTTAGTTGAATCGTCAGGTCGTTGAAATAGGCCAGGTATCCCCCGGCGCCTACGACGATCAGTGCGAAAAATAGCAGTACACGCATGGCCAGTTCCAAAACATATCGGGGTGTTCCGGTGTGCACCTGCACCGCCTGCAGCAGCAAAGGGCACGTGTGTCGAACCTGCCGGAACGATTGAATTAAACCTACAGTATACAGGCAAACGAGAAAAAAATTGCCCGCACATCAGTCATTATCAAGTGGTGATGCCGTATAGGCTTGCCTACTGGTTTGCCGGGGTATCGGTTGCGGACCAATCCAGTGTTGGTGCGTCGACCCACAGCTTTTCAATGCTGTAGAAATCGCGCTCTTCCGGCAGCAGAATGTGGATGACCACATCGGCGTAGTCCATCAATACCCAGCGGAACGCGGTGTTGCCCTCTACGTGCAACGGCTCACGGCCTGCGGCTGTCATGGCCTGGTCGATCGACTCATAAATGGCCCGGGCTTGTGTGGCCGAACGGGCGGTGATCACCAAAAAATAGTCCGCCAGACTGGTGAGGTCGTGCACATGCAGCGCGACAATCTCTTCACCCTTCTTCTCGTTGGCAGCGAGTGCAGCGATGCGCACAGATGCCTCGGCATCGGGTTCCGGTGCGGCTGGGCTGGGTTGTGAAGATAGGTTAGGCATAGAGTTGATGCTCAATTATATAGTCTCGCACGGATTCTGTCAGGCCCGGCGGGTTGGGGTGATGGGTTTGAAGGGCCTGTCGAATCGACGAGGCCGAAGCGGGGCACGGGGGCACCGGTACCAGAACGACCGTGATGCCGTCGTGGGAACGGCAGGTGAGCGGTTGCTGATGGTCCCACCCGGTCAGCCCTGAAAAAGAGACGGTTGCCAGCGTGCGCAACTCTGCCAGCGCGGCAAACTCCGCACCCGGTCGAAACAGTACGGCGATGGGGAGCTTTCGAACCAGTGTCTCTGGTCGGTGCCAGTGGTCCAGCCCCAGCATGGCGTCCAACCCCAAAATCAGGGTCCAGTCACTGCTGGTATCAGCGAGCAAGTGATCTACCGTATCAATGGTGTATGACGGGCCGGAGCGTTGGAGTTCACAGGCGCTGGCAGACAGCAACGGATCGCCATCAATGGCCAGTTCTACCATGCGTAGCCGGTTGGTGGCCGGGGCCAGATCGGTATCCCGGTGGGGTGGTTGATTGGCGGGCACCAGCACGACCTCGTCGAGTGACAATGCGGCAGCACAGGCCTGTGCGACCTCGATATGGCAGCGATGCACCGGGTTGAAAGTGCCACCGAAGATGCCCCGTTGGGGTCTGCCTGCCGTGTCAGGCACGCAGGGCCCCGTCTCCGAAAACCACAAACTTCTGGCTGGTTAGCTCTACCAGCCCCATGGCCCCACGGGCGTGCAAACGCGCAGTGCTGATGCCGATCTCCGCACCCAGTCCAAACACGGCGCCATCGTGCAGGCGGGGCGAAGCGTTTACCTGCACCGACGCGGCGTCTACCTCGCGCAAAAACCGCATGGCCAGGGTGTGGTCGTTGGTGACAATGACCTCGGTATGCTGGGAGCCGTGCTGCTGGATATGATCCAGTGCATCGGCGTAGCTATCCACCACCCGGATCGACATCTCCAACCGCAGCCACTCGGTATCCCAGTCCTTATCCGTGGCGGGAACCGCTTCAGGAAGATGGGGCAGGGCATCAGGGCTGGCGTGAACTGTGACACCGGCAGCTGCGAGCCGCTTTCCCAGTCGGGGCAATAACTCTGTGGCCACCTGCTTGTGAATCAAGAGGGTCTCAAGGGCGTTGCAGACGCCCGGTCGCTGGGTCTTGGCATCCAGCGTAAGTTCAATCGCCATCTCCAGATCAGCGGCTTGATCCACGTATACGTGGCAGATGCCGTCGTCGTGTTTGATTACCGGAATACGGCTGTGTTCGCTGACCATACGGATCAGCCCCTTACCGCCCCGGGGAATAATCAGGTCGATGCTGTCGATCTGTTGCAGCATCTGCATAACAGCCTCCCGCTCGGTGGTCTCCAGCAGCGCCAGACAGTGAGGAGGTAACCCGGCCTGTTGCCCGGCTTCATCCAGCACGCGGGCGATAGCAGTGTTGGAGTGGATCGCCTCAGAACCACCCTTCAGCAGCACTGCGTTGCCGCTTTTGATGCACAGACCGGCGGCATCTGCAGTGACGTTGGGGCGGGATTCATAGATGATGCCGATCACCCCGATCGGTACCCGCATGCGGCCTACCATAAAACCACCGGGGCGGCTTTTCATGTCAGAAATTTCACCCACCGGGTCGGGCAGTTGCACGATCTCATGCAGCCCGTTGGCCATCTGCTCGATGCGTTCCGGGTTCAGGGTCAGCCGGTCCAGCATGGCCGCATCCAGGCCTCGCTCAATGCCACTGTCCAGGTCTTTTTGATTGGCGGCGATGAGTGACGCCGACTGGGCGATCAAGGCGTCGGCCATGGCCGTCAGTGCCGCGTCTTTGACGGCGGTGGGCAGGCTCGACAGGCGCAGGGAGGCCGTTTTGACGCGAGCGGCCTGATCAGCCACGTAGGCGGCGGTGGATTCCATGGGCAGACGGATGCTCCTTGCGGTCTGGGCCGGTAGTCGATGCCGGTGGCCGCGCTAAAAAAAGTGGGGAGGGTCAGTCAGGATTGACCCGCGACCCATTAGTCTCTTACACTTTACCGCTTTTGTTCAAGCCTTCTGTGGCACGGTCGGACTTTCTCCGTCCGGGCACAGGGGTTTTTGTGTGGGATGGTCGCCGTTGCTGACATCACTGTCTGAAAAACTGGAGAGCACACTCAGTCGCCTGCGAGGGCGTGGTGTGCTTACCGAAAGCAACATCTCCGAGGCCCTGCGTGAGGTGCGTCTGGCGCTGCTGGAAGCAGACGTGCACTTCTCGGTGGTCAAGGACTTCATCGAGCGGCTGCGTACCCGCTGTCTGGGTAGCGATGTCCTGAAGAGCCTCACCCCGGGTCAGCAGGTCGTCAAGATCGTGCACGAAGAGCTGACCCACATGATGGGTGAGCAGCAGGTGCCGCTGGATCTGGTGCCCGACGATTTGACCACCATTCTGATGGTGGGCCTGCAAGGTTCCGGTAAAACCACCACCACCGGTAAGTTGGCGGGCCACTTGAAGGGCCGCGGTAAACGGGTGCTGATGGTGGCCTGTGACCTGCAACGTCCGGCCGCAATTCTGCAGTTGCAGACCCTGGGTGAACAGTTGGATGTGGCGGTGGTTGCCCCGGAGCAGGCGGAGGGTGACCCGGTCGCCGCTGCCCGTGCCGGTCTGGCCCACGCCCGTGCCAATCGCTATGACGTGGCGCTGTTTGATACCGCAGGGCGTCTGCATGTAGATGATGAGTTGATGGCGCAGCTGGTGCAGGTACGGGATGCGGTTTCGCCCCGTGAGACCCTGCTGGTAGCCGACGCCATGACCGGTCAGAGAGCTGTGGAA
>JALWRU010000284.1 GCA_026994095.1 Nitrospira sp.
ACGACAAGCGCGGTAGCTTCCGTCGGGACGACAGACGCACCGATTCACGAGGTCGCGACGACAAGCGCGGCAGCTTCCGCCGGGACGACAGCCGTACCGATTCACGGGGTCGTGACGACAAGCGCGGCAGCTTCCGTCGGGACGACAGTCGCACCGATTCACGAGGTCGCAACGACCAACGCAGTGCAGCACCCCGTGGTGGCCGCACTACCGGTTCCGCCGATAAACGCAGTGACAATCGACGCAGTGGCACCCGCGGTGCCGGACGCACCACCGGCACCCGCCGTGGCCCCAAACGAGACACAACCAAAGGACCTCGCAAATGAGCACTCCCCTGGCCTCCTCCTGGCGCACCCACACCTGCGGCGAATTGCGGCAGGACCAGATCGGTAGTACCGCCACCCTGTGCGGCTGGGTACACAGCCGTCGCGACCACGGCGGGCTGGTCTTTATCGACCTGCGCGACCGCTACGGCATCACTCAGGTCGTCTTCAACCCAGAGCAGGATGCCGAACTGCATCGCCGTGCCCATGCCCTGCGCAGCGAGTTTGTCATTCAGGTGAGCGGCCCCATCATGGCGCGCCCCACCGAGACCGAAAACCCGGACAGCCCCACCGGCATGATCGATATGCAGGCCACCGAGTTGACCGTGTTCAACAGCGCCACCACCCCGGCCATCCCCATGGACGATCACGCCGAGGTGGGTGAAAATGCCCGCCTGACCCATCGTCATCTGGACCTGCGCCGCCCGTCCATGCAGCGCAACCTGCAACTGCGCCACGCGGTTTCCCGGGCGGCCCGCAATTATCTGGACGACACCAGTTTTCTGGAGGTCGAGACCCCCATCCTCACCCGCAGCACCCCGGAAGGCGCACGTGACTATCTGGTGCCCAGCCGCACCACACCCGGCGGCTTTTTTGCCCTGCCCCAGTCACCGCAACTGTTCAAGCAGATGCTGATGGTGTCGGGCATGGACCGCTACTACCAGATCGTGCGCTGCTTCCGTGACGAAGACCTGCGCGCCGACCGGCAGCCGGAATTCACCCAGATCGATGTGGAGATGTCGTTCGTGGCCCAGGACGATGTCATGGCCGCCATGGAGGGGCTCACCCGTGCCATCTTCGACGCCGCCAAGCCGTTCGGGGCCGGTCATGAGTTGCCCGCCAGCTTCCCCCGCATGACTTACAGCGACGCCATTGACCGCTACGGCTGCGACCGGCCCGACACCCGCTTCGGGCTGGAGTTGGTCGACCTGTCAGCGACGGTATCCGGCTGCGACTTCAAGGTATTTACCGGCGCGCTGGACGGCGGCGGCATGGTCAAGGGGCTGCGCGCCCCGGACATGGCCAGCCTGTCACGCAAAGGGCTGGACGACCTGACCGAGTACGCCAAGACCTACGGCGCCAAGGGCATGGCCTGGATCAAGGTGGTGGAAGACGGCTTTGAGTCGCCCATCTGCAAGTTCTTCGACGACGCCACCCTGGCCACCATGAAGTCGTCACTGGCCGCCGAGCCGGGGGATTTGATGGTCTTTATCGCCGACAGCAAGCGGGTCACCAACGACACCCTTGCCGCCTTGCGTCTGCATGTAGCCGAGCGGGCCGGACTGTTGACGGACGTGCCGGATTCGCTGCTGTGGGTAGTGGACTTTCCGCTGCTGGAGAAAGACCCCCGCAGCGGTCGTTTGAACGCCCTGCATCATCCCTTCACCGCCCCCAACCCGGAGGATCTGGACAAACTGGATTCCGACCCGGAGAACGTCCGCTCCCTGGCCTACGACCTGGTCTGGAACGGCACCGAGATCGGCGGTGGCAGCATCCGTATCCACGACCCGGCCCTACAGTTGACCATGCTGGAGAAGCTCGGCATCGACAAAGAAGAGGCCACCACCCAATTCGGCTTCTTGTTAGACGCGCTGGCAGCAGGCGCACCGCCCCACGGCGGCATGGCCTTCGGGCTGGACCGGCTGGTGATGCTGCTGGCGGGCGCCCCCAGCATTCGCGACGTCATCGCCTTCCCCAAAACCCAGAAGGCCACCTGCCTGCTCACCGAGGCCCCCTCCCGCGTCAGCGACGAGCAGTTGCGGGAGCTGTACCTCAAAAGTCAGGTGGTGGACTGACCTCATCCGGGTACCCCTCACAGAGGACTGTTGATGGAAATCGTCTGGCTCAGTTCCTACCCCAAATCGGGCAATACCTGGCTGCGGTTTCTGCTGCATAATTATCTGTACGGGATCGCCACCGACAGCAGTCAGGTGGGTCAACGCATTCCCGATCTGCACCGGCTGGGCAACAAAGGGCTGGCCGACTATGACGGGCAGGTACTGTGCAAAAGCCACTTTTTACCGTCCCCTCAGCACCCCCATCTGGCAGACACTCGCGGATTTATCTATCTGGTGCGCAACCCTCGCGACGTGTTGTGGAGCGCCCTCAACTACAAACGCACACTCGGTACGCTGGCGGGTGATGATGAGACGTTTGCACTACAATTTATTGAACAGATGGGCGCACCGGACTGGCGGCAGCACGGCTACGGCAGTTGGGTGGAGCACGTTACCGCCTGGACCAATCTGGCCCCCCGCGTCCCCCACCTGTTGCTGCGGTACGAGCAGTTAAAGGCCGACCCGGAGGGTGGCCTGACTCAAGCACTGACCTTTTTGGGGCAGGCTCCCGATCCGCATAAGGTGGCCGAAGCGGTCCGGTCTGCCTCCTTCGACGAGATGAAATCGCTGGAAAAGAAGGAGCGTAAGGGTGGTCAGGCCACCGGGGTGTTTATGGCCCATTACGCCAGCAACGATCAGAACGCGCTGTTCATGCGCGGTGGCAAGAGCGGCCAATCGCTGACCGGCATCTCGCAGAAGGTAGAAAATGCCTTCCAGCAACGGTTTGCATCGGTCAATACCATACTGGGGTACTAACCCCTCCCCCCTCCACCATGACTGATCTGCTACAGCAGGCAAAACAGGCGCTGGCAGCCGGGCAGTCTACGCAAGCGCTGCAACTGTGTAACGACGCCCTGCGTCATCAGCCAGGACACAAGCCGACCCGCGCATTTATGGCCCGGTTACATCTGGACAAGGTCAATATCCTCTTAAGGCAGCCCCAACTCCGGCTGGCCGATCTGCGCTGCCGTATGGCGCTGGAGGTCGAACCGCAAAACCGGGAGGCCCATCGCCTGTTGGCGGAAATTGCATGGCTCAGTGGACTACCCGGCCACGCCCTGCCTCACCTGAAAAAAGCGGGCGACAAACGCGCCTATCTCACTGCGCTACAACAATTGAAACAGTTGCCCGAAGCCGTCCGGATGGCCCCGGCCCCACTGCCCGACAGCCCGCCTCGCTACCTGTTGATCAAGGCCTGGCCGGCGGGCTTTTTTTCCTGCCTCAGTCAGGTGGTCGGGCAACTGTTGATCGCCGAACTAACCGGCCGCGTCCCGGGGGTCTACTGGGGTGAAATCGGCCTGTTTTCCAACGGGAACAACGACAGTTTTACCCGCTTTTTTGAACCCTTGTCAAAGATGGATGCCGCCGGGCTGGAGCCGCTGGCCAACGATATCTTTCCACCCAAGTGGCGGGCCGACAATCTGCTGCAAGACAACATCAACCTGTGGCAGGGAGAAGGCTCCCGCCTCGGTCCCATCGACCTATTGAGCCGCCCGGAAACCGTGCTGGTAAGCGATTTTTTCTGCTGGATGACCGAGATTTTGCCGTGGATCCCCACCGATCACCGGCTCTACGGACGGGGAGTCTTTGAGGTACAGGCAGAACTGGCGCAACGGTATTTCAAAGCAGCTCCGGCGCTTATCGAACAGACCGAGGCCTTTTGTCGGGAAGCGTTTTCCTCACCGTTTATCGCGGTACACCTGCGTGGCTCCGACAAGTCGGGCGAGCATCCGATCATGGCCACGTTGAACAACCAATACCAGCCTCGTATCGACGCCATGCTGGCCCAGCATCCGGATCACCAACTGTTCTTGCTCACCGATTCAGAGACCGAGCTGGCCCGTATGCAACAACGGTACGGCGACCGACTGGTGACCCGCAACCACCGCCGCACTGCTGGCAATACAGGACTGCATTTTCTGAAATCAGACGACAAGGTCGGGTTGGGGCGGGAGGTAATGCTGGATGTACTGACCGCGATCCGTGCTGACGCCTTTATAGGCACCAGCCACTCCAATGTGTCCCGCTTTATCGCTCAGTACCGGGAGTGGGCACCGACACAAATAGACCTGTTGGGAAACTTTGACAGCGACCAGCTCGACGGCCCCCTCATGGCCCTCACCCGGCAGCCGTGACCCCGCCCTGGCGGTGGTCCTCCAACCACTGTTTGACCAGCGCTACCGCCGGGGCCACCTCGCGCCGCTGGGCCTCGTGCAGAATGGCCTCGACCGGATCGGTCGGTAACGGCTGCCAGCACAGGGGGGCGTCGCCTTCCATAAAACCGGCCCCACCTGCGGCGATATGGCTGGACTCCCGTTTTAACAGGTAGCGGATCAACGGCTCCAGCGACTCCGCCGGACGGCCCTCGGCCTGTACCAGCACCTCCATATAGTTGGCTGCCAGCCAGTCGTCGCTGCGGCCAAAACAGCGTTCCGCCCCCTCGGTCATCCCGCAGCGGCGAAAGATATGACCCCCGTAGTAGAGCGCCTGCGGTTCCATCTCGCCGGTCTTGGCGTAGGCCACCGTATGGGTCAGCACCTGCTTTTGTACCGCTGCCTGACGGGCATCGTCAGCGGACTCATGCACCAGCAACAGGTAGTAACAGGACAGCAGATCGTCCGGGTCGGCGGCCAACGCCCTGAAAAAAGCCTCGGCAGCCAGCCCTGTCTCATCTAATAGATAGTGCAGCAGCCCGGCCAGCCGGTCAGAGATCGGTTGATAGGCCGGTGGCAGCGTGGTCAACCACTGCTGGGCGGCGCGCAGATGTTGCTCAATCACCATGGGGCCACATGATAGCGGTTTTTGAGGCGATTTTTGTGCTGCGAGCGGGCCGCATCAGGGCATTTTTTCGATGGG
>JALWRU010000285.1 GCA_026994095.1 Nitrospira sp.
GTGTCGAAGTGATGCTTGATGTGCTGGTCTCCAAACGGCCACTCATGCGTCATCAGATTTTGATGTCAGAGGACTTGGGCACCGCCCGGATTGCACTCAGCAAAGCGCCGGTAGATCGACTGCCCACCGACACCGTTCGCAGCTTGCGAGCTGCGGTGCGGATTCCCGCCGGTCGGCCCATTACCCGCCGCATGGTGGAGGCCATTCCGGTGATTCATCGGGGCGATCGGGTGACCTTGCTGGCCCAGGGCCCCGGCCTGCGCATCACCGCGCAAGGCGAAGCCCGCGAAGACGGGGCGCCAGAGGGTGCCATTCAGGTACTCAACCTGACCTCGCGCCGTATGGTGCAGGGTCGGGTACTCGACGCCGGTACCGTGGAGGTAGGATTTTAATGCAGCTCCGTCAGGTCATACAGATCACCCTGTCGGGTTGCATACTCGGATTGGCGGCGGCCGGATGCGCCAGTGGACCCATGCCGTCGTTACCTGAGGGGGGGATGGCGGCCAAGGTAACCCACTTCGATGCACCGGCCGCCCCCATTACTACGGAAGGCTCCCTGTGGGTGACCCACCGGGCAGGCAGCCTGTTTGAGGATACCCGCGCACGCGGGGTGGGCGATCTGGTCATGGTGCGGGTGGTGGAGAACGCCAGCGGCACCAAGGACGCCACTACCAGTACCAAACGCGGCTCCAAATTATCGACTGCAATCACTACCTTTTTTGCTGCGCCGGTAGCCAACCGCAACATTGATGTGGGAGTGACCAACGAATTTGACGGCAGCGGCAAGACCACCCGTTCCGGCAGATTGACCGCACTGGTGGCGGCAGTGGTGACCGAGCGGCTGTCCAACGGCAATCTGGTCATTCAGGGCACCCGCGAGATTCAGGTCAATGAAGAGACCCAGGTGATTCAACTCAGCGGAGTGGTGCGGCCCACCGACATCTCCACTGACAACATCATCGCCTCATCGCGTATCGCCGACGCCCGTATTACCTACACCGGGTTGGGTGTGGTGGACGAAAAACAACGCCCCGGCTGGTTTACCCGGCTGGTGGACTACCTGACACCATTCTGATGATGAACACGCCCATGCGATCCATCTGGACCGATAAAATGCGGCTGCTGATCGTTGCAGTCACCACCTTGCTGGTGTTGACGGTGACGGTAGCAGAGGCCGCCCGGTTGAAAGATTTGACCACCATCTCCGGGGTGCGCGACAACCCGTTGGTGGGTTACGGCATGGTCATTGGTCTGTCGGGCACCGGCGACAAGTCGGGTACCGGATTCACCAACCAGTCCCTGTCGAGCATGCTCAACAAACTGGGGGTCACCCTGAACCCGGACGAGGTCAAGGTGAAGAACGTGGCCTCGGTCATGGTGACCGCGAGTTTGCCGCCCTTCGCCCGCCCCGGTCAGAAGCTGGATGTGACGATTTCGTCTCTGGGAGACGCCACCAGTCTGCAAGGAGGCACCCTCCTGATTACCCCCTTGAAGGCGGCTAACGGTGAGGTGTACGCAGTGGCCCAGGGCCCCCTGTCAGTGGGTGGTTTTATCGGTGGTGCCGGTGGCGATACGGTCGTTAAAAACCACGTGACGGTCGGTCGTATCAGCGGCGGTGCATCGGTGGAGCAGCAGGTGGCGATCAACCTGAACAGCCGCCAGAAACTCTCTTTTTTGTTAAACCGCCCGGACTACGCTACCGCTATGCAGGTGGCCATGCAGATCAACCGTTCGATCGGTGACAATGTGGCGCTGGCCGTCGATGGCGGGGTGGTGGATGTAGCAATTCCGGAAGGGTACCGCCATCAGGTAGTGAGCATGCTGTCCCGCTTGCAGGCGCTGGAGGTCCAGGTGGATGTTCCGGCGGTGGTGGTGGTCAACGAGCGGACCGGCACGGTGGTGGTGGGTGAGAACGTGCGTATCCGGCAGGTGGCCATCGCCCACGGCAACCTCAATATTCGGATCTCTTCCGAGGCCGAAGTCTCTCAGCCGGGGCCGCTCTCCGATGGGGTGACCGCCGTGGTGAACCAGCAGGATGTTTCCATTTCCGAAGAGGGCGGTGCGCTGATTGTATTGCCTGAAGGGGTGCGCCTGTCAGATGTCGTTGGCGCATTGAATGCCATCGGTGTGACCCCCCGTGATCTGGTGGCCATCCTGCAATCCCTGCGGGCTGCCGGTGCGTTGATCGCTGACCTGGAGATGATCTGATGGACCCGCTGATGCCGGGGCGATCGATCCCCTTGCCCAGCCGCCCTCAGGCGAGCAGTTCGTTAGCTGCCCGGCGGCGGGTAGATGGTGCGGCCGACAACGCCGAGGCTGCCCGACAGATCGAAGGACTTTTTTTAGGTGAAATGCTCAAGGCCATGCGCAAAAGTGTGCCAGAGAGCGGTCTCATGTCTGGTGGCCGGGGTGAGGATGTAATGCGGTCGTTTCAGGACGAGGCATTGGCCCAGTCCATGGCGGCCCAGGGCGGTTTCGGGCTGGCAGCGCACCTGCTCAAGGCCATGGATCGGATGGATGGCGTTGCGGCTAAAAAGGTCGACAGTGGCACCGGGGAAAACAGTGATAAAGACGCGAGTAGTGGCGCGGAACTGGGCCTGAACCGGCCCGGAAATGTACAAGGTTCGGAGGGCTGAACCAAATGGTGCATAGTGGACAAAATTGTAATAAGAGGTTGAAACTAAACAAGTTTTTTTGACCAATCCTTAAGCGGTGCGACCTCATTCCCGAAGAAGAGGGCGTGAGTCGTACGGTAGATAAGGAGGTCGTAGCAGACGTGAAATTACGTCAACAAGGAAGGAGAGTAGGCATGAACGTTGAGGGGACTTACGGGCCTGCATTGTTAGCTAATCATTCGTCCGCGCCGGTGGCAGGTGCAGACAAAAAGAGCGCCGGTACCTCCGGGGACCGTAGCGCGCAGCCGGAGGGCAGCCGTGTCGTGCTGTCGGATCGGGCCAAGGGCATGTTGTCGATTCGTGAAGCGGTCGACAAGGCTCCGGATGTGCGGGAATCCCGCGTGCTGGAGTTGAAAGCGGCGTTGGAAGCGGGCACCTATGACATCAGCGGCAAGCTGGTGGCTCAGTCCATGGTGCGTAGCGCAGCACTGGAAGCGTTCGCTTAACGCCATGCAATCCACACTGGAGTTATTGCAGGAAGGGGCAGACCTTCAAGGCAGCCTGTGTCAGGTGCTACTGCGGGAACGCACGGCACTGGTGGCGCACGAGGTGGAAGGACTGCAAGCGGCCAACGATGAGCGTGACACACTATTGGCGCGTCTGGCGGAGTGGTCCGATCAGGCCCAGAGCCTGCTACAGGCCGGAGCCGCTGATACCGATGCCGGTGGTGAGCCGAGTCTGGGGGGGCTGGTAAAACAGTTGCCTCGTGCGCTCACACAGCGTGGTAATGACTGCCTGAGCCGCCTCCGTCGGCGGGCAGAGGAGGCGCACCAACTGGCGGCCACCAACCACATTCTGGTGTCCCGCAATATGGATCTGGTCAGCCGCACGCTGGCGTTCTATACCGGTGGTACCGCTGCCGCCACCTATACCGCCCACGGCGCGGTTGCAGACAGCGGCAGTCAACCGGTGGTTGAGGCCAACGGCTGATGTCGCTGGGACCGATCATGGATACCGCCCGGCAGGGGCTGACCGCTTCGCGCTTTGGCATGGAGTTGGTGGGGCGCAATATCGCCAATGCCTCTGATGCCAGTTATACCCGTCAGGAAGTACAGTTTGAAAACCTGAGCCCCAACGGTGTGCGTAACTGGATCGTGCGGGCGCAGGTGGACAGTTTTCTGGAAGGCCGTATTACTCAGGAGCAGCAGACCGAAGGCCGTCTGGAGGCAGAGCAGTCGTTACTGTCGGAGGTGTCGGGCATCTTTGGCTCCACCGAATCCGGGCTGGACAATGCCATCGGCCAGTTTTTTGGATCGGTCTCGGCCTTGGCCACCACCCCGGCGGGCACGGTTGAGCGGGCCAGCATGCTGTTTAGTGCAGATTCGCTGGTCAACGAATTTACCCGCGAGAGTACGGCTTTGCAGCAGTTGAGTCTGGAGGTGGATCAGGACATCTCCAACACCCTTACACGAATCAATTCACTGGCCAGCAACATCGCCGAATTGAACTTGCAGATTGCCTCCGCAGGAGACAAGGACGGTGCCAGCAGCCTACTGCGGGACCAGCGACAAAGTACCGCCGAAGAGTTGGCCGGGCTGGTGGGTGTCGATACCTATCTGGATGGTCAGGAGCGCATGGCGGTAGTGATCGGTGGCGGTATTCCACTGGTGGAATCGACCCACTCCTTTCAATTGGCGTTGGGCGGTGCCACCGGGTTTGTGCAGCACGCAGGCATCGCGGTGGAGTCCAGCAGTGGTTCTCAGGTCGATGTAACGGCTCGTATTACCAACGGTAAATTGGCCGGGCTGATGCGGGTACGGGATCAGGTGGTGGACGATGCCGCCGCTGATCTGGACCGGATCGCTGCTGCCATGACGCTGGAATTCAACCGGGTTCACGCTCAGGGCTATGGGCTGGATGGAACTACCGGCGACAACTTTTTCTCTCCCCTGTCGGCCTCCAGCGCAGGCAATGGAGACAATCGGGGTGGTGTGACGGTCACTGCGTCGATCACCGATATGGCAGCAGTCACGCTGGACGACTATCAGGTGGTGTTTACTTCGGCCACCCAATTTGATGTGCATAACGCCACTCAGGGTACGGTGATCTCCAGCGGCAACGCCTATACCACTGGCATGAGTGTGACGGTGGGTGGGGTGCAGATCGGGTTGGCAGATGGCACCGGCGCACCGGTGGCGGGCGACCGTTATGCCATCTCCACCACCCGCAATACCGCCGCCAACATGCAGGTGATTTTAACCGACGACCGGGCCATTGCGGCTTCGGGTAGTACCGCCACGCTGCCGGGCGACAATACCAATGCGCTGGCCCTGTCGCAGTTATCCAGTGCCAAGCTGCTGGACGGAGGCACCTTGACCCCCCCCCCCCCCCCCC
>JALWRU010000286.1:0-1744 GCA_026994095.1 Nitrospira sp.
GTATGTCCATCGATGGTGATACTGGTGAGGTTGCCGCCATCGGCCCCCATGACCACCCCACTGCTGCCAGACGCACCCAGAGTACTGCTGATCGTCCCGCTGATCGAGTCCGCACTGAACGCCTGCAACAGGGTATTGGCCAGATCGTTCGGATTGGCGAGGAGCACCGTATTGTCCTCCTCCCCGTTGTCCGCCAGATTGGTATCCACGTTGGGATAGGCAATCGTATTGAGGTTGTCTATGCCATCCGGTATGCCATTGTTGTTGGCATCGGTATTGTTGTTTGCCAAAACACCACCGATACCGATTGCATACGACTGCGCAATGCCATTATCGGTCAGGAAGGTCTCCCAGGCGTTGACTCCATTATGGACGACACCGTTCTTGTCTGTGTAACTCACAGTATTGTCAAGCGCATGTCCCTGATTGGGCACACCATCCGTCACGAAGTAGGAGAAAGTCTGATCAGCCGGCGGCGGCGTGACCGACGTGTACTGCTTGATCACTTCATTGATCGCCGTGTCATACTGGGTCCCGCCATTCGCAATCAGGGAGTCCAGATAGTCGAACGCAGCATTGACATTGTCGATCAACCAGCCACTGGAGGCCACGTTGCTCGAGAAGTCAACGATCAGGACATTGACATTACCTGCTCCATCCGCGGCATTGATCAAGGTCTTGAGCGCATCACGCGCGATCTGCAGGTAGTACAGTCCATCTCCGTAGAAATTGTTTGACATACTCCCCGACCGGTCCAGGGTCAGGATCAGGTTGGTTGTGACGATGCTCTGCGAACCGGTGAGATTCTGCGTGATATCAGTGGCAACCGGAACCGAGTCGTTGATCACCACGTTGAAGGATGTATTGGCCACCGGCGTGTTTGCTGCATTATCCGCAAACACATTGAAGGTCGCCGTCACATCGTTCTGACCGAGACCGGCCGGATGATCGATCGCCGCAAACTGCTTGAACTGGTACTGACCAGTGGTCGGATCCAGCGTCACCGTGAAAACGGTCCCCGCAGTCGTGCTGGCAGTCAGCGTATTGGTCGCCTGATTCCAGTTGTAGCTGATCGCATTGCCATGCGAGGTCAGGACAGACCCGGCTTCCAGACGATAGTGCAGATCGCTGCTGATACCGCCGGTGATCGTACCGGTATGTACGATATCGTTGGTCGGATCAGCGTCGGTATTGGCCGCCACATCGTCATCATCGGAGACGGTATTGCCGAAGTTCAGACCGTCGGTATCCAGGATGGTTGCGGTGCCCGTGGCCGATGCATTCTGAACCGTCCCGGCAGTCACTATTGCCTGCAGCTGAAAGTTCTCGGTGACCTCTGTAATCAGGTCATCATTGATCAGGGTACGAGCCCGCACAGTGGTTTTGCCTGCCGGGATGGTCACGCTGGAAGCAGCGCTCCAGGTATTGCCACCATCCAGTGAGATCTCGATACCCGGGCCGTAATCAGAAGGACTGACTGCGCTACCAGCCACCAGAGACAGTCCGAGTGTCGTATCCAGGACGCTTGGGTTGCTCAGGCTTACCGTAAATACGGCGTAGGGATCGACCCCTTCAGTCACGGTGGTATTCGTGACACTCAAGACGGGGATATCGTTATCCGGCGCCGGGTTGCCCGGGGTCCCCGGCGGCACGGTACCGGTCCCGTCATCCAGGATGGTGCCCAGGCCGGTGTCGTTGGTGTTGACCGCCGTCACGCTCGCCGTGGCGCTCAGGGTGTAGGTCT
>JALWRU010000286.1:1844-4954 GCA_026994095.1 Nitrospira sp.
TCAGTTCCACCGGGTAGGACGCGGTCTTGTCGAAGGTGACGTCGAACACCAGGTCCTGGCCTTCGGAGACGGTCGCGTTGCTGACGCCGACGTTGATGCCGTCGTTGTCGTTGATGGTCCCGGTGCCCACGACCGGAGCCGGGGCGCCGGTGGCGTCCACGTTCTGCGCGGTCGCCGCATCCAGGGTCAGGGTCTCGGTCCCTTCGAGGATGGTGTCATCCACGGTCGGTACCCGCACCACGAACCCGGTGGTGCTGCTGTCGCCGGGCACATTGACGGTGTAGCTGCCGTCGGGGTTCGGGTTCAGGGTGGTGAACGTGCTCCCACCGTCGAAGCTCACCTGTACCGGGGTGGTGGTGTCGGTGCCCACGGTGGCGCTGCCGCTGTTCAGGTGCAGGGTCACCGCCGTCGGGGTGGTGCTCGGGTTGTTCAGGCCGACCGCGAAGTCCAGGTTGCCCCCTTCGGTCACCGTCGGGTTGCTCACGCTGGTCACCACCGGACGGTCGTCGTCCGGGGTGCCACCCGGCGGTACCGGGCCGGTGCCGTCGTCATGGATGGTGGTGGTTACCGAGGACGTTCCCAGATCGGCCCCATTTGCGCTGGAGAGATTGACAGTGAAATTCTCCGCGCCTTCGTAGACAGCGGGGCTTTCGTTGAGGATATCGACAGTGACCGTCTGGCTCAGCACGCCCGGAGCAAACGTCAGACTCTGCGTGGTGGCCGTGTAGTCACTGCCTGCCTGAGCGCTGCCATTGGCGGTGGCCACATCCACGGTCACCGGGTGCGTGCTGGGGTTGCTCAGGGTGATGGTGTAACTGATGGTGCCGGCAGCCTCATCGACATCCGCCGGACCACTGATCGAGACGGTGGGACGGTCGTTGTCGGGGGTGCCGCCCGGCGGGACCGGGCCGCTGCCGTCGTCCACGATGGTCCCCACGCCCTGGCCGTCACCGATGGTCGCACCGCCGGTGGGGTTGCTCAGGTTGACGAGGAACTGCTCGCTGATCTCATAGACGTTGTCGTTGGTGATCGGCACCGTGATGGTCTGACTGGTGACGTTCGGGTCGAACGTCAGGGTGCCGCTCACCCCGGTGTAGTCGCTCCCCTCGGTCGCCGTGTCGCCCGCGGTGGCGTAGTCCACCGTGGTGGTCACGCTGCTCGGGTCGCTCAGGGTCACGGTGAAGGTCGCCGTGCCCGCCCCTTCGTCGACGGTCACATTATCGATTGCAAAGACCGGCACCGGCGGCGCCGGCGGGGTTTCGAGGCCGACATCATCCGGAAACTCCACCTCTTGATCGCCGAAGGTCCCGGTTTCAAAGCCGCTGTCCGGGGTCACTTCCTGGCCGGTGCGCTGAACGATCTCGGCCGGCTGCACGTCGTCGTGATCGACCCCACTCGCGGTCGTGACGCCGGGGGCGCCGGGACCGGCCGCGGTGGCTTCGGTCACCTGCGTCGGGTCGGCGCCGGCGGCGATGGCCTTCTGCACGTCATCGACGCTGCTGAGCTGGTCGCTCTTTTCGGCCTGGGTGTCGAAACCGTAGACCTCGGGATCCAGCACCACGTGGGAATCCAGCCCGACGGTCAGCTCGGTGCCATCACGCAGTTCGATGAGCACGGCGCCGGGATCGCTGGTGACGATGATCTCGTTCGGGTAGACCAGATCGCCGACCGCCAGGATGCGCTCACTGCCGTCCTCGGCCCGTGCGATGACGGTGCCCTGGACCATGCGGACATAGCCAATGGATCCGGCGATGATGTGGGTGGTGCTGGTAGCCATAATCGGTGATTCCTTCAGATTTGATTTCTATCCAGTCCGCTTAGCGGCAGGGGATTCAAAAAGCTTTAGTTGTTCAATAGCTTACTTCCCATGGCGCCGCAGACTAGGGGGTTTTGACAAGTGCGGCTATTGGACCTTGGTACTAAAAATGTGAACCAGTTCCTTGAATTCCTGGGAATTGAGTTTACGCGATATGGGCTTTTGAGACGCAGGATATTGATTTTTCAGGCTTTATTCCATTGATTCGCCTGTCGGCGATCGGCGACGCCGGTGTGGCGGGAGGCCGGCCCCGATGCGCAAACCCCGTCGATCGGGCGGACCGCGACCGGAGATCCGCTCCCTCGGGGCTCAGACCTGGTCTTTCAGCCGCATGGCCAGCTGCAGGCGGTCGCGCGTGCCGGTCTTTTTGTAGATGGAACTGAGATGCGCCTTGACGGTGCGCTCGGTGACGCCCAGTTCGCGGGCGATGATCTTGTTGCTCTTGCCCTGCACGATGCGATAGGCGATATCGCGCTCGCGCGCGGTCAGCTTGGCCAGGTCACCCTCTCTGGACTGCTCCGACTCCAGCACCGGATGCCCGTTGAGGGGCGAGTTGGCCTTGATCATGTGCAGCACCAGATCGGCGCCCAGCCAGACCTCCCCGGCCTCGATCAGCTTGAGGGCCTGGACGAGGACCTCCGGGTGCATGTAGCGGTTGGCATAGCCCCGCGCGCCGGCCGCGATCACCGCCGCACCCTCCTCCGGCTGGTGCAGGGCCGAGAACACCACGAAACGCAGCGCGGGGTTGGCGGCGATGAAGTTGAGCACCCGCTCGGGCCGGCCCCGGGCCATTTCCATGTCCAGCAGGACCAGGTCGCCGGGCCCGGTGGCGCCGGATGCCGCCAGGCGCTCCATGGCATCGCAGAGCTGGTACTGGCCATGATAGGCGCCCAGACCAGCCTGCCAGCGCCGGACCTGATCCGGATCCCTTGTGCACAACACCAGCATGGTCTCAGCGCTCCCGCAGCGCCTTCTGTCGGGCCCTGAGGACCGGCTTGAGCAGATATTGCATCACCGTCTTCTTGCCGGTGAGTATATCCACCTCGGCCTGCATGCCGGGGATGATACGCAGCGGATGCGCATCGCTGCCCAGGTGGTTCTTGTCGGTGCGCACGCGGACCAGATAGAAGCTCTTCTTGCCCTCCTTGTCCTGGATCGCGTCGGCGCTGATCTGCTCGACCTTGCCCTTGAGCCCGCCATAGATGGAAAAGTCGTAGGCGGTGATCTTGACCACCGCGTCCTGCCCCGCGGCGATGAAGCCGATATCGCGCGGCGAGATCTTGGCCTCGACCAG
>JALWRU010000287.1 GCA_026994095.1 Nitrospira sp.
TCAGCCACGAGGCCATCGATCTGGCGGGCCATTTGGGCCTGTCCCGGTTGATCGTCATGTTCGACGACAACTCCATCTGCATCGACGGCGACACCGGCCTGTCTACCTCGATGGATCAACTGGCGCGCTTTGCCGCTGCCGGTTGGGACGTGGTACGCATAGACGGCCACGATCCGGAGCAGATTACCGCCGCACTGACCGCCGCCAAGGCCAGCGACAAGCCGTCGTTGATCGCCTGCAAAACGGTCATCGGTTTCGGTTCGCCCAACAAGCAGGGCACCGCCGCAACCCACGGCGCGCCGCTGGGTGACGAAGAGATCAAACTGACCCGTGCCGCACTGGGCTGGGAGGGCGGCTCCTTTGAGGTTCCCGATGCGATATTGCAGGACTGGCGTCGTGCTGGCGCCCGTGGCCGCGCCACCCGTGATGCCTGGGAAGCCCGCTTGAACGCTGCCGACGGAGCCACCCGTGAGCGCTTTGTCAAGGAGTTGGCCGGCGATCTGGGCAGCGCCCTGACCGAGGCCGTACGCAAGGTAAAACAGGGCTTCTCCAGTGATGCCCCCAGCCTCGCCACCCGCAACTCGTCCAAGCAGGCGCTGGATGCCATCACTGCGGCGCTGCCGTCGGTGATCGGTGGCTCCGCTGACCTGACCGGCTCGGTAGGGACCAAAACCGCCACCTACAACCCGGTCAATCGAGATAACTACGGTGGCAACTACCTCCATTACGGTGTGCGTGAGCACGGCATGGGCGCAGCCATGAACGGCCTGGCCCTGCACGGCGGGTTTGTACCCTACGGCGGCACCTTCCTGGTGTTTGCCGACTACAGCCGCCCGGCCATTCGTATGGCGGCCTTGTCCGGCATCCGTGCCATCCACGTATTGACCCACGACTCCATCGGTCTGGGTGAAGACGGGCCGACCCATCAGCCAGTTGAGACGGTTGCGTCGCTACGGGCCATCCCCAACAACCTGGTGTTCCGACCTGCTGACGCGGTCGAGGTGGCCGAGGCGTGGCAGTGTGCGCTGGAGCATGCCAAGGGGCCGTCGTCCATGTGCCTGACCCGTCAGAACCTGCCGACGGTTCGCACCCGGCACACGGATGACAATCTGGTGGCCAAGGGCGCCTATGTACTGACCGAGCCGGAAGGGGGCCGTCAGGTGACCTTGATGGCGACCGGTTCCGAGGTCGAGATCATTGTCGAGGCGGCCAAACGATTGGCAGGCGAAGGCATCCGCGCAGCAGTGGTCTCCATGCCGTGTTGGGAACTGTTTGCCGATCAGCCGGAGGCCTACCGCAACGCTGTACTGGGCACCGCACCACGCATCGGCGTGGAAGCGGCCATCGTACAGGGCTGGGAACGCTGGCTGGGAGACAACGGCAGTTTCATCGGCATGACCGGTTTTGGCGCATCAGGTCCGGCCCCTGAACTGTACAAACATTTTGGCATCACCCCGGAGGCTGTCGTTGAGGCGGCCCGCAAGTGCTGCGGCTAATCAACTATGATGTCTGCGGGGGGGGCATTTACGGCCCGGCAAGCATCACCAATAACGTTTAACGCATAGACCTACTGGAGGATAAACCGATGGCGCGTATTACCTTACGACAGCTTCTGGATCATGCGGCGGAACACAGCTATGGCGTTCCCGCTTTTAACATCAACAACATGGAGCAGGTGCTGGCGATCATGGAAGCGGCCAAGTCCGTGGACGCACCGGTCATCCTGCAGGCCAGCCGTGGGGCCCGCTCCTACGCTGGTGACATCATGATCCGCAAGATGGTTGAGGCGGTAGAAGAGCTCTACCCGAGTATCCCCATCTGCCTGCATCAGGACCACGGCAACGACGAAGCCACCTGCTTCTCGGCCATCCAGAACAGCTTTACGTCAGTGATGATGGACGGTTCGCTGGAAGCTGACGCCTCTACCCCGGCCTCCTACGAGTACAACTGCGACATCACCGGCCGCATCACCGACATGGCCCACGCGGTGGGGGTGTCGGTAGAGGGTGAACTGGGCTGCCTCGGTTCGCTGGAGACCGGCGCTGGAGAGAAGGAAGACGGCCACGGCTTCGAGGGCACCCTGTCCACCGAGCAGTTGCTGACCGACCCCACCGAGGCGGTGGACTTTGTCTCCCGCACCAAGGTGGACGCACTGGCCATCGCCATGGGCACCTCCCACGGGGCCTACAAGTTCAGCCGCAAGCCGGATGGTGACATTCTGGCCATGAACGTCGTCAAAGAGATCAACGAACGGCTGCCGGGTGTGCATCTGGTAATGCACGGCTCTTCGAGCGTGCCGCAGGAGTTGCAGGACTACTTCAACGCCGCCGGTGGTGCCATGCCGCAGACCTTTGGTGTACCGGTCGAAGAGATCGAACGCGGTATCCGCTACGGCGTGCGCAAGGTCAACATCGACACGGATTGCCGTTTGGCCATGACCGGCGTGTTTCGCCGGGTGGCCGCCGACAAGCTCGACGAGTTCGATCCGCGCAAGTTCCTGAAGCCTGCACTGGAAGCCATGCAGAAGCTCTGCAAGGAGCGCTTTGAGCAGTTCGGCACCGCTGGCAACGCCTCCAGGATCACCCCGATTTCGGTGGCAGAGATGGCCAAGCGTTACAAATCCGGTGAACTGGATCCGAAGATCGCCGGAGCAGCCACCTCGGCCTGATCCGGGCGCCTGTCCGCATCGTAGTTACAGTCACCGCCCCCCTTGCCGGGGCGGTGACTGTAACCGATAACGGGCCCTTTATTTTACAAGTCGGGTTTGGAGATCTCTTAAGGGGGCCCCTGCACGCCGCGTTGTGCTTTCCACCGACCATCTGCAGGACCACTGAATGAGTACCTCTCCCCGCGCGATCATCTGGGATCTGGACGGCACCCTGGTCGATAGTGCCCCGGACCTTGCCGGTGCCTTGAATGCCTTGCTGGCCGAGTCCGGCTTGCCCGCTCACCCGCTGGAGCGGGTCAAGACCATGATCGGCGGCGGCGTACGACGGCTGGTCATGCGCGGTTACGATCAGGCTGGTGCGCCGCTGGATGAGGCCGAAGTATTGGCCCGCACCGACCAATTCATGGCCATGTACGGCGCCCGCGCCACGCAAGAGACGGTGCTGTTTGACGGCGTGGTTGAGGCGCTGACCGCGCTGACCGCACAGGGTTTTGTGCATGGGATCTGCACCAACAAACCGTTGGGATTGACCCGCCAGATTCTGGATGCCCTTCACATTGCCGATCACTTTGGTTCAGTGGTGGGTGGCGACAGCACCCCCCACACGAAACCCCACCCGGAGCCCATGCTCACCTGCTTGAAAGGGCTCAATGCGACCCCGGAGCAGGCCATCATGGTGGGGGATTCTTCCGCCGATCTGGGGGTCTCACAGGCGGTCAAAATGCCGTGTGTGCTGGTCTCCTTTGGATACAGCCCGGAGCCGGTTGGCACGCTGGGGGCCGAGGCGACTATCGATCGGTTTGACCAGTTACCAGACGCGCTGGCACGGCTCGGACGCTAATCCGGGTTGGTTCCGGGGCAACGCCCCGCACACCGTCCAACGATCTTTTTTGTCCATGCCGTTACAAGCGATCTTGCTGGATATGGATGGCACCCTCAGCGAGACCGAGGGCATCCATCAGGTGGCCTTCAACCAGGCCTTTGCCGAGGCCGGTCTGGACTGGCAGTGGGACGATACCACCTACCGACGCCTGCTGGCAGTCAAAGGCGGTCAGGCCCGCATTCTGCATTACCTTAATGAGCTAAATACAGTACCGGAGGCCGACCGCCAGCCGACGGCGGCACGTCTGCACCGCATGAAACGCGACCTGTTTTTAGACGCCTGCCGGGGCTATGCCACCCTCCGTCCGGGGGTGGCGCGGCTGATTGCCGAGGCCCGTGCACAGGGCATCCAGCTGGCGCTGGTCACTGCCGCCACCTCGGCTACCGTGACGCCGCTGCTGGCCACCCTGCCGGGTATCGAAGCCGACCACTTTGACACCTTGATTACCGGCGACCGGGTGGCCCACAACAAACCGGCCCCGGACCTGTATGAACTGGCCCTGTCCACCCTCAACGTCCCCGCCCACGCCAGTGTCGCCATTGAAGATTGTGACAAGGGGCTGGAGGCGGCCCGCCGCGCCGGGATTACCACCGTAGTGACCATGAGTGAATTCAGCCCCACCGGGCCGTTTGATGATGCGGTGGTGGTGGTAAGCGATCTGGGGGAGCCGGATCGACCCTGCCAGGTGGTGGCTGGCCGCCCCCTGCCCAACGGCATGATCGATGTGGAGACCCTCACCCGCTACTGCACAAAGCACTCATAAACCGCCCGTAAGCAGGCCCAGCCTGCCCAAGCGGCTGGCCCACAGGTGGGGTAGAATCGTAGCGGTAGCCGGTTCCCGCCCGTAGGCACACCGGCCGATCCGCCCGCCCCACAGGAGGACACCACATGGCAACCGTCAACCAACGCTGGGCGCAGCAGATGGTGAGTTGGGAATACTCCGCTGCCGCCAGTCCGGATCTGGCCGCCATTCCGATACAGCCGTTCCCGGCCAGCCTGCACCAACAGGGACAGACCCGCGTGATCTCGCTGGACCTGTCCAAGGAGTTGCGCCTGCCCTACCCGGCCACCAGCCCCAACCTGATGGCCAGTTACATCCGTATCAAACCGGGCGAGCAGATCCCGGTGTCGGTGCAGGCAACGTCTGAAGTCTTTTTTGTCATCCGTGGCGCGGGCCGCACCGAGACCGCCGACGGGGTGGTCGCGTGGCAGGCGGGCGACGCCTTCACCCTGCCGTGCAATCCGGGGGTGACTCATTTTGCCGATGAAGACACCGCCCTCTACTGGGTCCACGACGGCCCGCTGTTGAGCCATCTGGGCGTAGCGCCAACCACGCCACGATTTCGACCGGCCTTTTATGACCATCAGGCCATGGGGGAGGAGATCGCCCGCATCCGTGAGAT
>JALWRU010000288.1 GCA_026994095.1 Nitrospira sp.
ATTGTGCACTTATTAAGCAATCGCTGTGCCGCTGACCATACCAACCCTTTTGATATTAGCATAACCATATGTTTTTATTATTATTTTCACTGTAACAGTCCAGTATAGATCATACGGATACTCACCCATTAACCGCCTGATTATCAGGCAATAATAGGCAAAATTTTGCCCGCAGTTCCGCCACCCACGCCACCCACGCCATCCGTGCAGCGGTGATATGATGAACCAGATGAATACTACCGAACGACAACTGCCGATTAGCGGGATGACCTGCGCCTCCTGTGCGTCTCGCATTGAAAAGGTGTTAAAACGCGCCCCCGGTGTGGAAGATGCCCAGGTCAATTTTGGCAGCACCTCGGCAACGATCCGCTACGACGCAGACCAGCAGTCCACCGGAGGTCTAATCGAATTGATTCGCGGGACCGGCTTTGACGTACCGGAGCAGACCACCCAACTGCCCATCATCGGTATGACCTGCGCCTCCTGCGCGACCCGGCTGGAGAAGGTCCTGGGCCGTATGGAAGGGGTGCTGGATGCGCAGGTGAACTACGCCAACGAAAGCGCGGTAGTTCACCACCTTGAGGTACCCCGCGAGGTGCTGGCCAGCGCCATTGAAGGGGCCGGATTCTCGGTCCCTGCGGTGAGCGAGTCTGACGACAGTGCCGAACCGGCCAATGCGGATCAGGCCGCCCACAACTCCCTGCGACAGCGGCTGTGGGTGGCCGCCGGGCTATCCGCCTTGATCTTTGTGGGCAGCATGCCTGCCCTGTTCCCATTTGTGAGTAACATCCCCAACCGTTTTGTGTGGCTGCTGCTGCTGGCGGCCCCGGTGCAATTCTGGGCCGGCTGGCCGTTCTATCGAGCCGCTTGGGGAGCCGCCCGCCACGGCGGCACCGACATGAACACGCTGGTGGTGGTCGGTACGACCGCAGCCTTCGGCTATTCAGTCGTAGCCACCCTGTGGCCGTCGGTGCTGGCCGCGGGGGGCGGTGAACAACACGTCTATTTTGATACCGCAGCGGTCATTATTACGCTGATTTTGCTGGGCCGCACACTGGAGGCCCGTGCCAAGGGCCACACTACCGACGCCATCCGCAAGCTCATCGATCTGGCCCCCAAAACCGCCACCCGTATGGAGGCTGACGCCAACGGCACACTGCAAGCCCAAACGGTACCGGTGGCGGCCTTGCAGGTGGACGACCGACTGCTGGTGCGACCGGGTGAGCGGCTGCCGGTGGACGGCATCGTTGTAGAGGGCGGCTCCAGCGTGGATGAAAGCATGCTCACGGGCGAACCCATGCCGCAGAGCAAGGCCGAGGGTGATGAGGTCACCGGCGGCACCCTCAACAAGACTGGCGCGCTCCAGTACCGGGCCACGCGGGTGGGGCGCGATACTGCGCTGTCCCACATCATTGAACTGGTCAAAAAGGCACAGGGTTCCAAGGCCCCGATCCAGCGGGTGGCCGATCGGGTGGCGGGAATCTTTGTGCCCATCGTACTGGTGCTGGCAGCACTGACCTTTGCGGTCTGGTATCTGGCCGGCCCTGAACCGACCCTGACCTGGGCCTTGTCCGCCGCCGTGACCGTGTTGATTATCGCCTGCCCCTGTTCGCTGGGGCTGGCCACTCCCACCGCCATTATGGTGGCCACCGGACGGGGTGCGGAGGGCGGCGTATTAATCAAAGGGGGCGAATCCCTGGAGCAGGCCCACAAGGTCACCTGTGTGGTGTTCGACAAGACCGGCACCCTCACCCAGGGCACCCCGTCAGTCACCGATCTGGTACCGACCGACGGCACCGATGACATCCGCCTCTTAACCCTGGCCGGTGCGGTGGAGCGCGGCTCCGAACACCCCTTGGGCGAAGCCATTGTAGCGGCTGCCGACGGGCGTGAACTGCCTCGGCCCCAGGTTACCGATTTTAATGCCGTGCCCGGTCATGGCGTGGCCTCCACAGTAGAGGGCGCTACTGTACGGGTCGGTACCGTCAAAATGATGGCCGACGCAGGTATTGCCACCGACTGGGCCGAGCCCCATCTGCTGGACTTGAGCCACCAGGGAAAAACCCCGGTACTGGTAGCCCAGGATGATCAGTTACTTGGCATCATCGCAGTCAGCGACCCGGTGCGTGACAGCGCCCGTACTACGGTGGCGGCGCTGCATCAGCAGGACATCACCGTGGTGATGCTCACCGGCGACCGGGCAGAGACGGCGCAGGTGGTGGCCGACACACTCGGCATCGACCAGCTGCGGGCGCAGGTATTACCCGGCGACAAGGCCGAGCAAATTAAAAATTTGCAGGCCGAAGGCCATGTGGTGGCCATGGTGGGGGACGGCATCAACGACGCCCCGGCGCTGGCACAGGCCGATGTGGGAATCGCCATGGGTAGCGGTACCGATGTGGCCATGGAGGCGGCGGATATCACCCTGCTGCGCAGCGACGTATCCGGGGTGGTGACCGCCTTGGCCCTGTCTCGCCGCACCATGCAGGTAATTCGGCAGAATCTGTTCTGGGCGTTTGGGTATAATGCCTTGGGGATCCCGATTGCGGCGGGGGTGTTCTACCCCATGACCGGGCTGCTGCTGTCGCCGGTGCTGGCCGCCAGTGCCATGGCCTTTTCGTCCATTTCAGTGGTGAGCAACTCCCTGCGGTTGCGCCGTTTTGCCCTGCCTGATGCCACCCATTCTGCCCCTGTGCCCGCCCCCCCTGCCGGCACTTCGACAGCGTTGACGGAATAGGGAGCTGTTCTTATGATGGAGAGTATGGAACCAGCCGTTGCAACCACCCTTTCGCCAGTCGATGAAACCCGCATCGCCCATCTGGTGACCCTGCTGGCGGATGAAAACCCCAACGTGGGTGACACCATCAGCGAGCATCTGCGCGCTATCGGCCCCGCCGCCCTCAGCGCCCTGCAGACGGCGGCGGGCGATCTGGACATGATCCTCAGCGAGCGTGCCAGCGGGTTGGTTCGCGAGATGATGCAGGTGGCGGTCATTGATGATCTGACCCACTTTGTACAAGACGGTGCGGTCGGGCTGGAGACCGGGCTGTTATTGCTGGCACGGTTGGAGTCGCCGCAACTGGACCTGCAGGCCACCGTTGATCAACTTGATCGCATGACCGAAGATTTAATGCTGCGTCTTGACCCGGGTGACGAGGTGGAGGTGTTGCTTAAATCGCTGGCCCGCTACCTGCACGAAGAGCAGGGGTTTGGTGGCAATGTAGACGACTACTACAACCCCTATAACACCTATCTGCATACCGTCTTGACCTCCCGCCGGGGCATCCCCATCAGCCTGAGTTGCCTCTATCTGGTGCTGGGCCAACGGCTGGGGCTACCCCTGTACGGGGTCGGTCTGCCGGGCCACTTTGTGCTCAAGTACGACGATGGCGACCAGATGCGGGTCATCGACCCGTTCCACCGGGGACGACTGTTGAACCGGGAGGGGTGCAATCAACTGCTGTCCGGTCTGGGCATGACCTTTGACGAGCGCTATCTGGACGCGGTCAATACCCGCTATATCATGGAGCGCAGCCTCAAAAACCTGATCGCCATCTACGCGGACAAGGGCCATAAAAACGAGTTGCACCTGCACCGCAAGGCGCTGGATACCTTGCGGATTCCGTCCCGCTAGACGGCACGAATTTCACCTCCGGTGGACCCACTTCACTCGTGAACAACATCCCGGTCACCTCCCTTGAAACGTCGATTTTTGCGCGTCTGAACGGCGGCACACGACCCGTAGAGAAGGTCTTCTCGGCGGCGGCCCTGGGGTGCATTTCCGCTAGTTCGTTTGAGACTCCCACCCCCCTGCCTGCCACCGCCACCGCCCGTATGGACGGCTACTGGATCGGTGCCGGCAGCGGCCCCCATCGGTTGATTGCCCAGGCAGGTCCGGGCGATGCCATGCCGTCCGCACCGGGGCCGGATGAAGCCGTGCAGATCATGACCGGCGCGGCCTTGCCCGATAGCTGTGCCGGGGTCATTCCGGTGGAGCAGACCCGCTTGGAAGATGGGCAGGTGGTGGTCGAGGACACCACCTTGAGCCCGCCCTTTGCGGCAGGGATGCGCATGGCGGCCAAAACCCCGCTATTGAAGACGGGTCACCCGGTCACCATCGCCGCCATCGGCCCGCTGGTGGATTTTGGCCACGACACGGTGCCGGTTTATGAGCCGTTGGCGGTAGATATTCTCGCCACCGGCTCTGAGCTTACGACGACGGGCAACCACGTCAACAGCAACGGCCCCACCCTCGCCGCACTGGTGGGTGCGGCCGGTGGATGCCCCACCGTGCACGATGCAGTAGCGGATGATCCGTCGGCCATCACCGCCGCCCTGACCGGCTGCACCGCGCCGCTGATCCTCACCACTGGCGGTACTGCCAAGGGGCTACGCGACCTGACCCGTCAGGCCATTGTGGATGCGGGTTACAACCTGTGGATTGACGGGCTGGCGGTACGGCCCGGCCAGACCACCCGCCTGTTTCGGGCGCAGCATGAAGATGGCGACCGGCTGGTGGTCTCGCTGCCCGGCTCCCCCGGCGCGTTGATCGGGCTGTTTGCCCTGTTGGTAGGGCCATTGTTGCGGCGACTGTCCGGCGAAGTGGCGGTGCAGATACCGTGGCATCAGGCCCACCTGTCCACCGACTACACCCGCAGGCGTTTGGCCGCGACCCTCTCTCCGGCGCAGGTCGCGCTCGACAGGGGGCAACTCACCGTCGATGCCGCCGGGCGGCGCGGTAACGGTTTTGTACTGCTGCCCGAAGGCGATCAGCCGGTACTGGCGGGCACCCTCTTGCCGGTACTACTCGGCCCGGACGGCTGCCCTAGGGCCTGTTAACACAAATGGAAATGGTGGCGATGGTGCCTGTTTTTTCATCAGACAAGGCGTGAAATGCAGTTCGTACTCGCTGTACGGACAAATTTTACAACGCAGTATGATTAAAAAACAGGC
>JALWRU010000289.1 GCA_026994095.1 Nitrospira sp.
TGAAGGCCCACAGGTCTGCCAGCAAATCCATCATCTAAAATGGCCTTTCCATCGCTTTTGGCGTAATCGCCTTACTCTCTTCCCGGTAGCTGGCCTGATCGGCTTTCAGCTTGCGGCGCATGGGGTCTTTGCCCATCGCCTTCATCACCAGACCGACCGGAAAAAACACCACATAAAACACAATGACCATAATCAGCCGGGTATTGATGTACCCCACCGCACCACCCAACTTCATCCACACCCAGTAAACCGGCTTGAGGGTGGTGGGCAACAGCAGCGCCCACACCCAGAATACCACCAGCGTGATCCACGGCCAGTCGGGCATGGCGCGCTCGGCCAGCCACGGGAACAACAGCCCGAACAGGGCAAAGATAAACCCGCCCATGATGAGACCAAACTTGCGCAGGTCGCTCTTTTGGGCGTCGGGGACTTCGGCGTTAAAGGTCTGCATGGTCAGTCCAGTTCAAACTCATCTTGCCAGGAGTCGTCTTTCTCCCATACCGGCTGGTCGGGCTTGGCCAACAGATAATTCTCCAGCACCAGATAGTCCATCTCGGTGCGCATGAAACAGCGGTAGGCGTCCTCGGCGGTGCAGACGATCGGCTCGCCGCGCACGTTAAACGAAGTATTAACCAGCACCGGGCAGCCGCTCTCCGCTTCAAAGGCGGTCAACAGGGCGTGATAGCGGGGGTTCTTGTCCGCGTGTACGGTCTGCACACGGGCCGAATAGTCCACATGGGTAATGGCCGGGATTTTGGAACGCACCTGCTTGAGTTTGTCGATGCCAAAGCGGGCCGCATCCTCTTCACTCATGGGGATACGCAGGGCCTCTGCCACCGGGGCCACCAGCAACATATAGGGGCTGTCTGCATCCAGTTCAAACCAGTCGGAGACTTTTTCCGCCAGTACCGACGGAGCGAAGGGCCGAAAGCTCTCCCGGTATTTGATTTTGAGGTTCATCACCGACTGCATGGCCGGGCTGCGCGGATCACCCAAAATGGAGCGGCCCCCTAGCGACCGTGGGCCAAACTCCATGCGGCCTTGCAGCCAGCCCAGCACGTTTTCTTCGGCCAGCAGACGGGCCAGTTCGGGCATGAGTTTGTCGTCATCGAGCTTGGTATAGACCGCATTCACGCTCTTCAGATAGGTCTCGATCTCATCGTCGGCTTCACGGGGGCCGAGATAGCTGCCCTGCATGGCGTCGTTCTCGACCACCGTGCGCGGCTGCTCCAGCATCTGGTGCCAGATGGCCAGCGCCGCGCCCAGTGCGCCGCCCGCATCGCCCGCCGCCGGTTGAATCCAGATGTTGTCAAAGGGGCCGTTGCGCAACAGTTTGCCGTTGGAGACACAGTTGAGCGCCACCCCACCCGCCAGACAGAGATTCTTAACGCCCATCTCTTTGTGCACGGTCTTGCCCAGCCGCATGACGACCTCTTCAGTGACTGCCTGAATGGAGGCGGCGATGTCCATTTCGCGCTGTGCCAAGGGGGTTTCCGGGGTGCGGGCCGGTGCGCCGAACAGCTTGGCAAAGCGGTCGTTGGTCATGGTCAGACCGGTGGCGTAGTTGAAGTAGGACATCTCCAGCCGGAAGGTGCCGTCGGCCTTCAAATCCAGCAGGTTGTCGTAAATCAGGTCGGTATATTTAGGCTCACCATAGGGGGCGAGACCCATCAGTTTGTATTCGCCAGAATTGACCTTAAAGCCGGTGTAGTAGGTAAAGGCCGAGTAGAGCAGCCCCAGAGAGTGGGGAAAGTCGATCTCCCACTGGGGGGTAAGGCTGGCACCGTCCCCCAGCCATGCGGTGGTGGTGGCCCACTCGCCGACCCCGTCCAGACACAGCACCGCCGCCCGCTCAAACGGGCTGGGATAAAAGGCCGAGGCCGCGTGAGACTGATGATGCTCGGTGAACCGCAGGGGCGGCAGGTCGGCCCCCTTCAGACCCGATAAGGCAGTCATCTCTTGCTTGAGCAGCCGCTTGAGATAGAGTTTCTCTTTGAGCCACACGGGCATGGCCGACAAAAACGAGCGAAACCCGTTGGGGGCATAGGACAGATAGGTCTCCAGCAGGCGCTCGAACTTGACCAGGGGTTTGTCATAGAACACCACATGGTCCACCTGACCCAGGCTTAAACCGGCCTCACTGAGGCAGTAATTGACCGCGCAGGCCGGGAAGCCGGGATCGTGTTTTTTGCGGGTAAAGCGCTCTTCCTGTGCGGCTGCGACAATCTGCCCATCGCGGATCAGCGCTGCCGCCGAGTCGTGGTAAAACGCGCTGATTCCGAGGATTGTCACCGACATGTGGCCGCCTTTGGATGGCCGCCCTCAACGCAGCCAGATACATAAATAAATCGCAGGGCTATATCATACCGTCAGTGCCGGACTGTGCCAAGCACCGCGCCAGTCACTGCGGGTCGTTGAGGATCTCGTCGATGATGTAATGGGCCAGGGTTTGATGGCCAAGCACCGACGGGTGGCCGTCGTGGGGGATGCGTTCAATGGTCGGCAGCGGGTGGTGAAACACCCCGCCATAGTCCGCCACCGGACCGGCTAAAAATGCCAACCGTTCATCGCCCATGCCCAGCACATGCAGGGGGATGCCGTACCGGTCCTGCACCTGTTTGGCCGCCGTACGCACAATAGCTGACATGGTCGGCAGGCCGTCCCGCTCATACAGCAGCTGAATGTTGCGGTTCTGGAAAAAACGCTTGTAAGTGTGGCTGCTTTTGACGATTCGCCGCAGCAGTTTGTAGGGGGTGTTCCAGTCGTCAAAGTTGCCCACCCGCTCGGCAAGGCCGTCTGCGGTTACCCGATACTCCGGGTAGTGTTTGCTCCAGGAGACCAGCCCGATGGTACGAATCACATGGGCCGGAATCACGGTATAGATCACGTGGGTGGGGGTGCAGTCGATCATGTCATCCACCCAGCCCGACTCCAGCGCTGCCAACATCTGAGCGGGGCCGTACCCGTGCAGGCCAAAGTTGGTGACATTCACCTTCGCCCCGGTCGCCACCAGCCAGGGGAACGGCTGATCGTCATTGACCCCCTCGCCAAAGGTGGCCGAGCCGCCAAAAAACAGCATGCAGACCGGCGAATCGGTGGCCGGGGGTGAAATACGCAACCCTTTGTCATTGATGGTGTAGGTCACCTCATAAAGAACCTCATCGTTCCAGGTCTTGACCGGGTGGGCGATCACGCCCGGATGCAGGGCAGCCCCCAGCAGGTCGTCAACCTTCCAGTAATTGGGCACCGCGTTGTACTGCTTACTGACCTTGTCGCCGCCCGCCCGCCTGGGGGTGGTGACACCGATCAGATAATCGCCGATCCACAGGGCGACCACGAACACCACCAGCGACATGGTCAACGACAGGACAAACGACCGAAGGGGCTGCCGATTCATGGGAATAAACGACTCCAGCAGGGTACAAAAACCAGCAGTTTAGCAGGTTCAGGGCGACCCGATCTGCGACTGGCTGAACCGGGTCGATTGTCACACCCGGTTCATGCCAAGGGACATGGCCCGCCAAAACTGGTAGCATTTTGAGGACCATACGCAGAGTCGACTTGGCCGGTGTGTTGTCGGCGACACTGTGGCAAAGGGCAACAGGTGCTATTTAACTCCTACATCTTTATTTTTGTGTTCCTGCCGGTCACCTTGCTGGGTTTCTACGGCCTCGGCAAGTTGGCCAACCACCGGGCCTCCATCGCCTTTCTGGTGGGGGCATCGCTGTTCTTTTACGGCTGGTGGAACCCGTCCTATCTGGGGCTGATTGTGGCCTCCATCCTGTTCAACTTCCGGGTGGGAATGGCCCTCAACAAGGGCCACGAACAGGGCCGCCAAAGGCGCGGGATACTGTGGCTGGGAGTGGTCGCCAATCTGGCCCTGTTGGGCTACTACAAGTATGCCAATTTTTTTGTAGAAAACCTCAATCTGGTGGCGGGTACCGACTTCCATCCTGGCACCATATTACTGCCACTGGCCATCTCGTTTTTCACCTTTCAACAGGTGGCCTTTCTGGTGGACTCCTACCGGGGTGAGACCCACGAATATAATTTTCTGCACTACTGTCTGTTTGTGACCTTTTTCCCCCAGTTGATCGCGGGGCCCATTGTGCATCACCGGGACATGTTCCCCCAGTTCTGCCGCGACGTGACCTATCGGTTCGGGCTGGAAAAACTTGCCATCGGGCTGGCCATATTCACCGTCGGCCTGTTTAAGAAGGTGGTCATCGCCGATACCATCGCGGTCTACTCCAGCGCCATGTTCGACGCCACCTTAACCGGCGCGGTTCCATCTACCAGCGCCGCATGGTGCGGGGCGGCAGCCTATACCTTCCAGCTCTACTTTGATTTTTCGGGCTATTCCGATATGGCGGTGGGGCTGGCCACCATGTTTGGTATCCGCCTGCCGATCAACTTCTTTTCGCCACTAAAATCCGCCAGTATCATCGACTTCTGGCGGCGCTGGCACATGACCCTGTCACAGTTCTTAAAAGAGTACTTATACTTTCCGCTAGGCGGCAACCGGGCGGGCAAGGCCCGTCGGCACATCAACATCCTCATCACCATGTTGCTGGGCGGCCTGTGGCACGGAGCGAGCTGGAATTTTGTCATCTGGGGCGGGCTGCACGGCCTCTATATTGTCATCAACCACCTGTGGGCCGGACTACGCCGGACCCCGCTGCTGGCATGGCTGCCGACTTCCCTGTGGCTGGGCCGCAGTATCACGCTGGTGGCGGTCATCGTGGCGTTTGTATTCTTTCGGGCGGAAAGTCTCGATTCGGCGGTGGTTATCGTCAGTGCCATGTTCCTGGGAGGGGCCGCACCCACCGCTGCCATCCCCGCACCGGATATGCAGTTGCTCGCCCTGCTGGCGGCGCTGCTGGTGCTGGTGTGGGGGCTGCCCAACAC
>JALWRU010000290.1 GCA_026994095.1 Nitrospira sp.
GTTCGATTTTGGCTTGTGGGTGTTCTCGCAGGTGAGGGCAGCCCGGAGGCGTAGCAGCGCTACGTTGAGGACTGACCCGATCCGGAGAGGTTGCCCACAAGCCAAAAGCGGACGCCGATAGACACGCATGGGGTAGGCGTTCGATTTTGGCTTGTGAGTGTTCTCGCAGGCGAGGGCAGCCCGGAGGCGTAGCAGCGCTACGTTGAGGACTGACCCGATCCGGAGAGGTTGCCCACAGGCCAAAAGCGGACGCCGGTAAAGAGACACGGGTAACTGTTAGATCGCCCGCTGCCAGGTAGCCCGCCCCTTCCTCGGCAACTCCACCGCCTCCAGAAACGACAAATCCTCGCCGTCCACATCTTCCAGCTCATAGCTGGGGGAAGAAAATTCGCTCACCTCGTCTTGCTGCCCGCCGTAAGCATCTTCCGCCCGATGGGTCAGCTTGTGGATCATGGATGCCACATCGTCCCGACCGGGGCACCGCTCCAGCGTGCGCGACAGGTGGGCCACCGCTTCGTCGATGCGCCGCTCCAGTACCAGCAGTTCAGCCGCATACAGGGTCTCCTGCACCGCAGCATCGGTAAACTCAAATTCAAACAGCTCGGCGGCGATCTGCAAACGGTGGCGCGGGTTGACCGGGTCCAGCACCCGAATGTGCTGGAAAATAGCCAGCGCCTGCTCCGTGCGACCGTCACGCACCAGATGCCCCGCATAGGTCAGGTACGCCTCCACCGCATCACCCACCTGCCCGGCCCGACCGTTGAGTTCAGCCAGTTGCAGGTAGATGTCGGCGTGATCGGGGATCAATTTACGGATCTTGCGCAGGGCTGCGGCAGCGCGTTCATAGTAGCCAGACATCTCAAAGTAGCGGGCAGACTCATTGAGCTGCTCCACTGCCCGACCGATCTGGCCGGTGCGGGCGTACAGGTCACTCAGCTGGTTGCACGCCCGACCGGCGGTCTCACCAGTGGCGCGCTCGCCAAAGTCGGTCCATAGACGGATCGCCTTGGCAATTTTACCCTTGCGGGCGAATCGACTGGCCTGTTCAGCCACCTTGCTATAGTCGGCGTTGGTCCCCTCTTGAAGGTCATCACGCTCAAACACAGCGTCGTTGGTGGTGTTGGCCCTGGGCACCGACGGTGGCGCGTAGTACGCCCCACCCACCGGTGCAGGGTGAAATCCGGGTTTGTCTTCAACCACCGGGGGGATGGACGGGGCCGACAGGGCATCCTCCAGCGGGCCATCCATCAGCGTGGAGGCCGGCTCATCGGCGACGGTCGGCTGATCCTCAGGCGGCTCCTGTTCTGGCCAGCGATCCCACTGGGGGGCATCATCGGCGGCTACAGGCGGCTCGTCCGGGGCGTCGCCGTTTATCCAATCCAGCACCTCACCGGCCTCATCTGCTGGCAGGGTCAGGCGGGCATCCAATGCGCCGGGAGCCGTCGGCGGGCCGTCGCTGGTGGCCGACTCGGTCCTGTCCAGCACCAGCCCTTCAGGCACATACCCACCCTCGGTGGTGGCGAGGCTGGCGTGCCCATCCGGCGATCCCGCGGGCAGATTGGTTGGTGTGTCGATCCCGCTGGCAGTGCCTGAATCCAGCACCACATCCAGCCCCTCGCTGCCGTCTAACGGCGCGTGGGCAGGGGCCAATGACGAGGACTCACCATCCACGTGATGGATGGCAAAGGGCGACTGGCTCGCGGCCTGCGGCAGTTCGGCCAGTGTCCGTACCAGACGGGCGGCCATGGCCTGCTGCTGGGGGTCCAGATCCAGCCCTTCGTCGAGTGCAACCAGACGCGCCCCGGCCCGCTCCACCTGTGCCAGCAGGCTTACGGTCCGGGGCAGGTCGGCAGACAGGGAAGTCACTACCAGACAGTCGCCCGGGGCGAGCACGTCGATCAGTTCAGTGAGGGTTTCGCCTCCATCGCCAGTGGACGGCTCGGTATAAAATCGGGGGGTATCGGCGTCCTGCCGTTTGGCCCATTCGGTGATCCTGCGGGTCTGGTCGGCCGCGTCCCTGCGGGGCTTGTCGCCAGCACCGTCGGTTGAAACGGACCAAATATATGCCAACACCCGCAACATAAGTCTCTCCTGTCCCGTCTTGCCACCGACGGGGCGTGCCGGTGCCAGACCGGGACGATCACAATACGCTCTTCACGCTCATGTCGGAAAATCGGCGCAAAACCTTTACCACACAGGCATAAGCACCGTTTATGTCGTCAGGATTTGAGGGGGGGGGGCAAAGCCGGGTCGCCAGAGGGCGTTTTAGAAGACCAGACCGACTTCCTGCAGCAGCACCGCCGCCCGACGGTACTGGTCGGCGGCGTCTGCATCGTGGGCCATCTGCCGATAGAGGTTGCCCAACCCGGTGTGCAGGGTGCCCAGCAGATGGGCGCGTCGCACCGGAAAACGCTGCACCTGCGGCTCATCCTGCCACCAGTTGAAGGTAATCAACCGGTCAGACAGGGGCTTGGCCGGTCCTCGACCACCGGCGGTAGTCACAGCGGTAACCTGCCGCAGAGAGCGCTGCTCGGTCATCCGCTCGGCGGCCTCTACCGCGTGTAAAAAATGCTGGCGCGAGGCGTCCAGGTCATTACGCTGTTTGGTGATGCGCGCCAAACCGTGGTGGGCCAAACCGGCCAGCCCCGCATGGTGCCCGCTGCGGGACCACATGAGTGCCCGACCAAAATGGATGGCAGCCATACGCAAATGGCCGTCCTGACGGGCCTGAATACCCAGGTGATAGGCCGCTGCCGAGGCCTGTAAACGGCGACCTTGATCGGCCAGATGGAACTCCGCCAGCCGCAGCATGGCGGTGGCCTGACGCCCCTCCCCGGCCCGCAAGAATGCCACCCCGGCGTTGAGTTCGTGCATGGCAGCGACCACCGGCTGCTGCTGGGAACGGTACTGGCGGGCGGCGTACAGAAAGCTCCAGCCACTGGCCCGGTAGTGCCCGCTGCGGGCCTGGGACAGACCCAGATTGTGATAAGCCGCCGCCACCTGTACCGGGTCTTCGACGGCCTTGTAGTGGGTCAGGGCACGGCGGTGCATAAGGGCCGCCCGCACCGGCATACGCTGGCGCAAATACATGTTGCCAAGGGCCGACTGAGCATCGCCCATAGCGGCCCGGTCGGTGGCCGCCTCGGCCCGGTCCAGCGCCTCAATGAGCAGCATTTCGGCTTCGTCCCGCTGGCCTGCGCGGGACAGCAGACTGCCCAGATAGAGCCGCTCGTCAAAGCCATCCGGGGTGAGGGCCAACAACTGGCGGGCCTCAAAAATATCGCTGCGCATGGCACTACAGGCAGGCAGCAGTAACAGCACCGCTGCCAGCATGACACCACCCGTGTGGCGGCTCACAGGCCCACCTTCCGCAAAAACGGGTGCGGTGACATGGGGCGACCGGGTGGCTGTGGCAAGTAACAGTCCATAACGCCTGCGCAAGAGTGCAATCGGCATACCCGAAACCGGACCGACCGGAAAACCTCGGTGCAGTCGGCAATAACTGCCCGTGTAACCAGCATTTTTATTCCGGCTTGGTGGGAATCCCTACTATTTTTAACGGTGGTTATCTCGAGGGGCGTTGCAACATATTTACATAGGGGTGCAGGGGGCGGTGGGAACATCCGGTCAAACCCATTTGGCCAAAAAAACAAGGCTGATCGGTCGTAGACAAGTTTGGCCGACAGACCGTTGAAGGGGGGGGGAGAGGTGCAATACACCAGACCACTCTGCCAACCGCTGGCAGGCGCACATGACCCAAATACGCTGCTGAGTGGTGTAAATAAAAAAAGCCCCTCATCCCCTGCCAGCCACTCGGTCATCGCCAACAACACCGCCCAAATTCAGGCAAGTGGTACAGCATAAACAGGGGCAGCGGGCTGGGGAACCGGTGGGCGGCAGCCATGCTGCGCTTTGCCCTAGGCGACCATTCCTAAAAAATCCGAAAGAGGCCAACAAACCGGTCTCGCCCATTCAGCAAATCAACCGACGTAGGCGTTCGATTTTGGCTTGTGGGTGTTCTCGCAGGTGAGGGCAGCCCGGAGGCGTAGCAGCGCTACGTTGAGGACTGACCCGATCCGGAGAGGTTGCCCACAGGCCAAAAGCGGACGCCGATAAAAACTCACGGGGTAGGCGTTCGATTTTGGTGTGTACGTGACGCCGCAGGTGAGCGAAATACCGGAGGCGTAGCAGCGCTACGTTGAGGATTTTCGGGAGCCGGAGTCGTTGCGTACACGCCAAAAGCGGACGCCGATAGATGGCCATGAGGCCAAAAGTGGACGCCGATAAAGACTCACAAAAACATCCAGTCGAACCCACCCACCCATGCCAACACAGCAACACCGCCAAACAGCAGTGCCATGACCACCACCCGCTGCCGCGACGCCGGTCGCTCACAGTCGGGCGGGGCGCTCACAGACAGCCACACCACCAACCCGCTCGCACCGGAAAACAGCACCAATATGGTCAACAATGTGGTGTTCATCAATCACTCCCCCTGCCCTCCTATCGGTCGCTGGCGGGGGACGGTCAACAGACGCCCGAAATCCAGCGATTTGGCTGCCCCCCGGCGGATTGAGGCCCATTTTCAGACCCGCTGGTTAGGGAAGGCCCCTGGCTGAATGAATGTGGGTGCGCTTACGACTGCAGGTCGTGGCTCAGGACCGCGCGCCAATGGCACTCCAGCTCGGCCTGATAGTCCGGGTCCATCTGCTGCACAGTGGCCAACACCGCCTCGCGCCAGCCCTGCGAGAAGCGACCGGACAGCAGCGCGACCACGGTGCGATCGGACGGATGCTGGAGACGCTCCGGGTGACCGGGCAGTCCTCCCTGAGCG
>JALWRU010000291.1 GCA_026994095.1 Nitrospira sp.
GACAGGGTCATGTGCCAGCGCCGCCAGAATTCGACGATATTGACCGCCTTGTAGGGCGAGTGAAAATTGAGCGGCAGACGGATGCCGAACATACGGGCCGCCCCGATGGCCATATCGCTGTAGCCGGAAAAATCAAAATAGAGCTGGAAGGTGTAGGCCAGCGCTCCGCCCCAGGCCATCAAGAAGGTCAGCGGTTCGCCGCTGGCGGCGGCCTCAAACGAGGTGGCCACATGAGCACCAACCCCGTCAGCAATCACCACTTTCTTAAATAGACCGATGACGAAGATGGTCAGCCCCACGCTCATCTCGCGGGTGCGGAACTGATACACCGCAGCGCGGGCAAACTGGGGCATCATCTCCCGGTGATGCACAATCGGCCCGGCGATCAACTGGGGGAAAAACGTCACAAACAGGAGGTAGTGCAGAAAATTATATTCCCGCGTCTCCCCCCGGTGGGCGTCGATCAGGTAGGCGATCTGCTGAAAGGTAAAAAAGCTGATGCCCAGCGGCAGGGCGATGGCCTCGATCGACAGGGAAGCGCCCGCCACTACGTTGAGGCTGTCTAAAAAGAAGCCCGCATATTTGTAATAGCCCAGTAACGCCAGGTTGGCGCAGATGCCGAATATCAATAATCCGCGTCGGCTACCGCCGGAGCCAGCAGACAGGCGCACCCCCAGAGCGTAGTTGAACAGCACCGAGCCTAAGATCAGGCCCAGATAGGCCGGGTTCCACCAGCCGTAATAGAACAGCGACGCCCCCACCAGCCAGGCGATGGCCACCCGGTGATGGCCGCTGCCGCCGATGCGGAAGAAGACCCACAGGGTGATGGGCAGAAAGACAAAGAGAAACGGGTAGGAGCTGAACAGCATGACGCATCCACAAGTGCCGCGTGGGGTTCACTCCCCCGGTCAGGTCAGGCGGGCCAGCAACGGCCTGCGAACCGGTGGTTAGCCTAGCGGATGGGGGGCCGGGCGGCAAGGAAGGGAGAGACTCCGTTACTCAAAGCCCACCGACCAAAACCCTGCGGGTTTACCCCCAGTCGAGCGCACCACCAGTCTGGTATTCAGTCACCCGTGTCTCAAAGAAGTTTTTCTCTTTGCGCAGGTTGGCCTGTTCATCCAGCCAGCCCAGTGCAACCTCGGCACCGGGGAACGGCTCGGCCAGTCCCAACTGGCGCGAGCGGCGATTGGCCATGTAGCGAAACTGGCCAATATGTTCCTCTGCCTGATATCCCAGAATGGGGTCGCGAAGGATGTAGCGGGCGTAGTCGGCCTCGGCCTGTTCCGCCTCCAGCCACATGGCCTGCAACTCCTGCGGGTCAGGGGTGACGTCGTTCTCCAGCATGATCTGCTTGACCACACGGATGCCGAAGGCACAGTGCATCACCTCGTCACGCATGATGTACTGGAGCTGCTCGGCAGTACCGGTCATCAGACCTCGCCGTTGCAGCGCAAAGATGGGCGAAAAGCCGTTGTAGAACCAACACCCCTCAAACACTGCCGCAAAGAACAGGTACGCCATGAGGAAGTTTTGCAGCTCGACCGGATCACGCAGGTCAATATCGGGCCGCATGACCGAGTTCAGCCGACGGTTGGCAATCTGAATCTTTTGATTGATCTCCGGCACGACCCGATAGCGGTTATAGATTTCACCCTGATCCAGCCCGATGGATTCAATGCAGTGCTGATAGGTCCAGGTGTGGAGGGCCTCTTCGTAGACCTGCCGGGCCTGATAGATCTGTAACTCCGGTGCGCTCATTTTCTCCATCACCGCCAGCCCCACATTGCGCATGGCGAGGATGTCCGAGGTGGTCAGATAGGACAGCACATTTTCATAGACGTGGCGCTCCTCCAGCGTCAGCCGGTGATGGTAGTCATGGACATCCTGGGCCATGTTGATGTCCAGCGGCGTCCAGTGGTTTTTGTTGGCATTCAAAAACATGTCCCAGGCCCAGGGGTATTTGAACGGAGCTAACTGATTGATGTCCGCCTGCCCGTTGATGACCCGTTTGTCCTCCGCTCGCACCGGCTCCCGCGATTGGGGCGCGGCGGCAGGCGCTGGTGGCGTCGGTACCACGGATGACGGAGTCGCAACGACGGTTGGCGGAACGGGCGCAACCGGTACAGCGATACCGCTGCCGTTGGCCTGTGGCGCAGTGCCGTTGGTAATATCCTGATCCGGCAGGGTGGTCGTAGCCAACTCTGGCAACGCCGCTTCAGCCAGCGTGGGATCAGGCACCGGGGCGGGCACCTCCGACACTGCCACAGGGGTGGCAACCGGTGCCGGTGCAGGGTGGGACGAAGGAGCGCTCTCGACCGGGCGAATCGGCGCCAGTGGGTCGTCCCAGTTCATCTGCGTAGGGATGGTCATTGGCAGGCCTCACATTCAGGGTCGTCAATGGCACAGGCTGCCGGAGCCTCTGCCCTGCTGGTATCGCTCTTTTCCATGTGGGTGGCACCGATGGAGCGCAGATAATATGTCGTCTTCAAGCCCCGTACCCAGGCCAGTTTGAACAGATTATCCAGCTTGCGCCCGGACGGCTCCGCCATATAGAGGTTAAGGCTCTGGGACTGGTCCAGCCACTTTTGTCGCCGGGACGCCGCCTCAACCAGCCAGCGCGGGTCGATTTCAAACGCGGTGGCGTAAAGCGCCTTCAAGCTGGCGGGAATCCGATCGATGGGCTGCACACTGCCGTCGTAATACTTGAGGTCGTTGACCATCACTTCGTCCCACAAATCAAGCGCCTTCAAATCGCGCACCAGTTGCGGGTTGACTACCGTGAACTCGCCGGACAGATTCGATTTGACGAACAGGTTCTGATAGGTCGGCTCGATGGACTGGCTGACCCCACAGATGTTGGCGATGGTCGCAGTCGGTGCGATGGCCAGCACGTTGGAGTTGCGCATACCAGCCTGCGTCACCCGCTGGCGCAAACGCTGCCAGTCCATGGTCTGGGAGCGGTCCTGTTGCAGGTGATCGCCACGGCTTTCAGCCAGCCGCTCGATGGAGTCGATGGGCAGGACGCCCTGACTCCACAAGGAGCCGTCAAAACTGGCATAGCGGCCCCGTTCTTCTGCCAGATCAGCCGAGGCCTGAATGGCGTAGTAAGAGATCGCCTCCATGCTCTGGTCGGCAAAGATAACCGCCTCATCGGAGGCATAGGCGACACGCTTCTGCTGCAAGGCATCCTGAAAACCCATCACCCCCAGCCCCACCGGACGATGCCGCAGGTTAGACCGGCGCGCCTGCGGGATGGAGTAGAAGTTGTAGTCGATGACGTTGTCGAGCATGCGCATGGCGGTACTCACCGTGCGCTCCAGCTTGGCCAGGTCCAGCGCCCCTTCGGCGTCCAGATGGCGGGCCAGATTAACCGACCCCAGATTGCAGACGGCCACCTCGTCGTCGGAGGTATTCAGGGTGATCTCGGTGCAGAGGTTGGAGCTGTGCACCACCCCCACATGCTGCTGGGGCGAGCGCAGATTACACGGGTCCTTAAAGGCGATCCACGGGTGACCCGTCTCAAACAGCATGCCCAGCATCTTGCGCCACAGCTCCAATGCGGCCACCTGCTTGAACAGCCGAATCTCACCCCGTGCGGCCTTGGCCTCATACGCTGCGTATCGCTCGGCAAAGGCGTTGCCGTACAGATCGTGCAGGTCGGGCACTTCTTCTGGTGAGAACAGGGTCCACTGACCCTCTTCTGCCACCCGCTGCATGAACAGGTCGGGCACCCAGTTGGCAGAGTTCATGTCGTGGGTACGACGACGCTCGTCTCCGGTATTTTTGCGAAGCTCTAAAAACTCCTCAATATCGATGTGCCAGGTCTCCAGATAGGCACATACCGCGCCCTTGCGCTTGCCCCCTTGATTGACCGCGACCGCCGTATCGTTGGCCACTTTCAGGAACGGCACCACCCCCTGGCTTTTGCCGTTGGTGCTCTTGATGTGGGCCCCCAGGCCACGCACACGGGTCCAGTCGTTGCCCAGACCACCAGCGAATTTAGACAGCATGGCGTTGTCTTTAATGGCGGCAAAAATACCGTCCAGATGGTCCGGCACCGAGGTCAAAAAACAGGACGATAACTGGGGTCTGAGGGTGCCCGAATTGAACAGCGTCGGGGTCGAGCTCATAAAGTCAAAGGACGACAGCAGGCGGTAGTAGCGGATCGCCGACTCCTCCCGGTCGATCTCATTGATGGCCAGCCCCATGGCCACCCGCATGAAAAATGCCTGGGGCAACTCAATGCGCACGTCATCCTGGTGGATGAAGTAGCGGTCGTACAGGGTCTGCATGCCCAGATAGGTGAACTGCCGGTCCCGCTGCGGGTCGATGGCGTTGGCCAGACGGGTCAGGTCGAAACGGCCCAACTCCGGGTGCAGCAACTCCTGCTCGATGGCCTCATGGATGTAACGGGCAAAATAGTCGTTGTAATCCGGCGCGTCTGCGATCAGCCCGAGGCCCAGCCGATTGGCGGCCTCCTTCCACAAGATCGTGAGCAGCAGATTCGCCGCCACATAGCTGTAGTCCGGCTCTTTTTCGATCAGGGTGCGGGCGTTTAATACCAGTACCTGATCCACCTCGTCTGCGGGCATGCCGTCATACAGATTACGCCAGGTAGTCTCGACGATGGTGTTGGGCTGCACGGTGGTCAGCCCCTCACAGGCGCGCAAGACCGCCTCGACCAGCGCACTTTTGTGGAGCGTCTTCGACTGGCCATTGGCATCGAGGAGGCGAAGCTGCTCGCCCGTGGACTGGCCGTCCTGTGACGACTCCTCCTGAGAGCGCTGCTCGGCCCGCTCGGCCCGATA
>JALWRU010000292.1 GCA_026994095.1 Nitrospira sp.
TAATGCGGTTGGTATCGTCGGCGATCAGGTTGCTGGCCAGTGAGTAGAACGCCACATAACGCCCGTCGCCACTGATGCTGGGCGCATAACTGTTGCTGTTGGCCTCGGCCCCGGCGCTGTCTACCGACACCCGCACGGTGCCGCCAGCGACGTTGTCGTGGACAAACACGTCCCAGGTGCCGTTGGTATCGCCCGGTACCAGATTACTGGCGATGGAGTAGAACGCCACATAGCGGCCATCGGCGCTCAAGGTGGGGGCGACGCTGCTGTTATTGTCCTGCTGCCCCGCATCGTTGACCGACACCCGCCGGGTAGTGCCGGTGGTGCGGTCGTGCAGGTAGATGTCCCAGGTGCCGTTGGTATCGCCGGGCACCAGATTGCGGGCGCCGGAGTGGAACGCCACATAGCGGCCATCGGCACTGATGAATGGGGCATAACTGCTGCCGTTGGCCTCGGCCCCGGCGCTGTCGACCGAGACGCGGGTGGTGATGCCGGTGGTGCGGTCGTGCACAAAGATATCCCAGCGGCCATTGCCGTCACCCGCGACCAGATTGCTGGCCAGTGAGCGGAACGCCACATAGCGGCCATCGGCACTGATGCTGGGGTGGAAGCTGACGTTGTCAGACTCGGCCCCGGTGCTGTCGACCGAGACGCGGGTGGTGACGCCGTCTACGGTGTCGTGTACAAAAATATCCCAGTTGTGGTTGGTGTCACCCGGTACCAGATTGCTGGCAAAGGAGTGGAACGCCACATAGCGGCCATCGGCGCTGACGCTGGAGTTGGCGCTGCTGCTGTTGCCCTCCACGCCGGTGTCGTCGATCGACACACGCATGATGCCCACCAGCGGTTGCACCCCGCAGACCGGGTTGGCGGGCTGGTCGTCTTCCAACTCCCAACTGGTGATCTCAAGCTGTCCGTCAAAGTCGTCGGTGGTGGTGACCGTATCGAGCACAAAGTCGCCTTTGACCTCGTAGATCATGCACTCATCCGGGGTGACTCCAGCAGGGAACATGACCGGCACACCGTTGATTTTACCGTCCTGATAGCGGCCTTCCAGTTTGGACTTGCGGCGCGATGGATGGTCCTTGCGTTTGGCCTCCAGCGCGACAAAATGGGTGGTCATGGGGGCGCTGGCGTCCGGCAGTGCCACCTTGAATTTGAGGTAGTCGCCCACCTGAATATCGTCGTGGCCGAAGTACTGCTCGTGATGGTCCGACTCATCCCGCTGGATGGCCTGTGCGGGTATGTAGACGGTGCGGTTGAGCAGCCGCAACCAGGGGCGATTCGGGTCGGTGCTGGTCTCCTGCACGACTCCGGCGATCTCGGCGTGATGGTCCGCTTCGTTGGTGGCGGATTTGGCCTCGTGCAGCGTCAGCACCAGCAGCCCCGGCAGGTTGTCGTAGGGCGGCAAGACCTTGCCTTCGATCTTGAGGAAGGCATCTGCCCGCTGCAAATCGTCCAGGGTCAGGCCGTTTTTGAGCTTCACCTGCTGGGGGTCGTAGCTGATGAGCAGGTCCTGCACCTGATTGTTCAATACAAAGGCGTTCTCAGGGATGGTGCTGCCGTGGTAGGCGTCGCCGGACAGGCCGACGACGGTGCCAAGGGTCTCGAACTCGATGCCCACCGGCAGTTGCAGGCCACGGCTGCCGCCGTTGACCAGTTCAATCTGCCCGGCCACAAAATCGTCGGTGGCGGCGTTGTTGAAGGTGGCCGGGGTGGTGCCCGACACCCGCACAAAATCACCATCGGCAAGGCCCGCCGGGGCGATGGCCGGGGTGACGGTATCGTCATAAGAGACATTCAGATGGTCGCATACGCCGGTGGTGATCACCAGCGAGCCGCTGGCCAGGGAGGCCACATTGCCGACCGCATGGAACGGGCCGACTGTGGGCTGACCGGCGACGGATACCAATTGAATGACCGTGGGGGTCACTTCACAGGTGGTTTCGTCCACCTGTCCGAACAGCCGTACGACATCATCGTCGGCGAGCGAATCCAGCGTGCGCAGGGCACCGCTGGTGCTGGCCGGGTCGGTGTGGCCGTTGGGGTCAAACTCTGGCGGGGTGGCCAGATCGTAACGGATATGGATGCCGCTGACCGCGTAGCTGACCGTGCCGCCGCTGTTGGCATGGCCCTGAATCGGTCCCAATGCCAGCGAGTTCACATCGATGCGGGTGGCGTTGCCTTCGGTGGCGGAGATGGGTTCGCCAGAGATGCGGGCGAGCATGCGAATCACCAGCGCGTCTTCACCCACCTGCTGGCCGTCGATGTAGATCGATGCGTTGTCGGTGTGCCACTCGCGGGTGCCGTCAAAGACGCTGCCGAAGCCGGTAATTTTGGCTTGTACCACCGTGCCAGAGCTGCCGATATCGGCGCTGTTGCAGGCGGATAAAAAGATCAATGCCACCAGACCCACCAGTCCGGCTTTGACTACGTGATACATCCCAAGTCCCCTCAGATTCGGATGAAGTCCATGTGCGCCACTGCGCGTATATGGGGTTTCGGCCAGCAGAAAATGAATCTTAAATAAGCATTTGCATATAGCCGCTGAAATTATCTGGCAAGTCGCCCGTTTTGCGGAGCGCTGACGCTGCCCTGACCGACCTCAAAAAAGCCGGCAGTGGGCCGGGATCACCTGGAAGCAAGGCCGTGCCTGGCCCGATTGCGGGAGTCAGACCATATTGTCGCAGTTACGACAATCGTGGGTTTCACGGCACTTTAGACGGCGGCTTTACCCGCCCGGTTTGGCGTCTATAAATAGTGTCATAACCGTGTGTTATATGGGTTTTCAGGGGCTGGCACAGCCATTGCTCTAGTGATTGGGCAGGCTGGCCTGGCGTCCCGGTTTTCGAGGGCGGTCTGTCGGTCGGCACCACCACATACAGGAGCGATGATGAAGAACGGGTTTTGGAGCAGTGGTCACACCCCGACACTGCTTTCGGCGCTACTCTATTTTGATATGAGTTTTATGGTGTGGGTGATGTTGGGGCCGCTGGCGGTTCACATCGCCCGCGACCTGAGCCTGTCGCCCGGTGAGCAGGGCCTGATGGTGGCCATCCCGGTGTTGTTCGGGGCGTTGCTGCGGGTGCCTTTGGGCATGATGGTGGACCATTTAGGCCCCAAACGGACCGGCCAGATTGGCCAGATGATTGTGATGGCCTCACTGGTCTGGGCATGGCGTGGCGGGGTTGAGCATCTGGGCAGTGTCTATGTCATGGGTGTACTGCTGGGGGTGGCCGGGGCCAGCTTTGCGGTGGCCTTGCCGCTGGCATCCCGCTGGTATCCACCCCAGTATCAGGGCATTGCGCTGGGCATTGTGGGTGCGGTTATCATCGGCCCGCCGTCGGCGGCGCTGTTTGCGCCCCGGTTGGCCGAGGCGTTTGGCTGGACGGCGGTCTTCGGCATTGCCCTGATCCCCATGTCGGCGGTTTTTGTACTCTATTCGCTGGGGGCCAAAGACAGCCCGGAGCAGCCCACACCCCAGCCGATTACCCAATACTTCAAGGTGCTCAAAGACCCGGATACCTGGTGGTTTATGTTCTTTTATTCGGTCACCTTTGGCGGTTTTGTGGGGCTGGCCAGTTCGCTGGTGATCTATTTTAATGACCAGTACGGTCTGGCCCCGTCGGTGGCCGGGTACTTTACCGCCGCCTGTGTGTTTGCCGGTTCATTGAGCCGCCCCATCGGCGGTATGCTGGCGGACCGGATTGGCGGCATCAAGGCGTTGACCACCCTGTACGGGGTGATTGCGGTGGCCATGCTGGCGATCAGTTTCTCTCCGGCTTCCAAATGGGTGGCGCTGGTGCTGTTTGTAACCGGTATGATCGCCATGGGCATGGGTAACGGTTCGGTCTTTCAACTGGTGCCCCAGCGGTTTCGGCGGGAGATCGGCGTGATGACCGGGCTGGTGGGCATGGCGGGCGGTGTGGGTGGCTTTTATCTGGCATCGTCGCTGGGTTTTTCCAAGCAGGTGGCGGACAGCTATCAGATCGGCTTCTTGATTTTTGCAGGGTTGGGGATTCTGGCGATGATCGGCATTACCGGGGTCAAAAAACGGTGGCGCACCACCTGGGGGTCGGCGGAAGTCACCTCGGCCCGTATCTGATGACGGTCATGTTGTTCATATTGTTATACGGTGTTTATGCCGCTTGAGATTGAACTGGGCCAGTCGAGCCTGATCGGCAAGCGCGAGCGCAACGAAGACTTTTACGGCTGCGTCACACCGGAGGGCGATACCCTGCGCGACAAGGGCATTGCGGCAGTGGTGGCCGACGGCGTGGGCGGCCATCTGGGCGGGGCGGAGGCGGCCCAGAGCGCCGTTAAATCGTTCTTGATGGACTACTACAGCACGCCGGAAACCTGGACGGTGGAGAAGGCCGGCTTTCAGGTGTTGTCGGCAGCCAATCGCTGGATTCACGCGGAGGGCCGCAGCAACACGGCGTTGCTGGGCATGGCCACGACCTTTTCCGGGCTGGTCTTAAAGGGTCGCATGTTCCACCTGCTGCATGTGGGGGATTCGCGTATCTATCGGCTGAGGGCGGGCAAAGAGGTGCCTCGGCTGGAGCAGTTGACCCACGACCATGTGCGGGAGGGGCGTCACGACAGCGGCATTCTCACCCGCGCTATGGGGCTGGAGGAGCACATCAAATTCGAGTCCCGTTCGGGTGAGTTGCAGGTGGGGGATGTGTACCTGTTTTGCACCGATGGGGTGTCGGGTGCGCTGACGAACGAGCGCTTGGCGCAGCTTTTGGTTGATGGTCTGGAGGGGGGCGATTCCCAGGCGGTGTGTGAGCAGAT
>JALWRU010000293.1 GCA_026994095.1 Nitrospira sp.
ATCTGACAGCCGGGGCAGCCGGTGGCGACGTAGCTCACCTGGGCTTCCTTTACCCGTTGTGCCTTATGTGCCCCCACCTCCAGCGACAGATCGTAGTGAAGTGCCGAGAACAGCCCACCAAATCCGCAGCAGGTCGCAGCGTCCGCCATTTCGGTGAGGCCGTCTGCTGTGGCAATCTGCAGCAACTCCCGTGGTGGTCGGGTGACCCCCATGCCACGCACCAGATGACATGGGTCGTGGTAGGTGACGGTGTGGGGCAACGGCGTTGCCCGCTCAGCATAATCCGTATGGCGGGCGATGTATTCGGTGATGTCCATGACCGAGTTGGCAAACCCAGCCACATCCAGCGGATCGTCCTTGAGCAGGGTGGGATAAGTGTCCCTGAGGGTAGTGCCACAACTGGCGCAGGCGGTGACGATGGCATCCGCCTCAATACTGCCGTAGCGCCGCACCACGTCCCGTGCGACTTGGCGGGCAGCGTCCTGGTCTCCCAATGACAGCAGCGGAATCCCGCAGCAGGGGGCATCTTGAGGCAGGATCACCTCAACCCCCAGCTTGTTCAGCGTACTCATGGTGGCGTGGCCAATGTCGGTGCTGGTGAAGTTGATGACACAGCCGGGAAAGAACACCACCCGAGCCGGTCGACCCTGCTCCGACGGGGGGCAAGAGCGCTCCGGGTAGTGGTGGGTGAAGGGCTGGGAGGTGATCTGTGGAAGCCGCCGTTTTTGACCGTCTCTAAAAAACGGAAAGAGTCGAGCCACCGGGCTTTGCTGGCTGATTCCTGCATAAAAGCGGGTGGCCAGTGACCCCAGCCGCAACAGCCATTTGAAGTGTCGCCCGACCAATAGATAGCGGGCACTTTTGCGCAGTACCGCCACGGTCCACCCTCCGGCGGCGCGACTGGCCAGCGCGGCCTTGGCGGCATAGAAGATCTGCTCCAGCGGAAGGTGACGGGGGCAGGCAGGCACACAGGCGCGGCAGTCGATGCAGGAGCTGATGGACTGATTGGCCTGAGCGCCGGACAGTTCCCCGGACAGCAGCCCCACTGCCAACGCTAACCGTCCGCGTGGCCCCATGGATTCCCGTCGGGCAGGGCGGTAGGTGGGGCAGACCGGCATGCAGGCGGCGCATTTGATGCAGGCTGAAAGTTGGTCGGTCAGCGACTCAAGCGCTGGCAGGGTGGGCAGGTCAGCGGCCAATCAGGTTAAGAAACTCCGTGCGGGTCTTGGAGTCTTCCTTAAATGTACCCAACATGGCGCTGGTGACCGTGCGGCTATTTTGCTTTTCGACTCCACGCATCATCATGCACAGGTGCTGGGCCTCCACCACCACCGCTACACCGTGGGGGTTGACCGCATCGGAGATGGCTCCGGCCACGTCCTGCGTCAGCCGCTCCTGAACCTGCAAGCGACGCGCAAACATGTCGAGAATGCGCGGCAGCTTGGACAGCCCCACCACCTTTTTATCGGGCAGATAAGCGATGTGAGCGCGGCCATAGAACGGCAGCATGTGGTGTTCACACAGGCTGAAAAAGTCGATGTCCCTGACGATCACCATCTCTGAGTAGTCCACGTCAAACAGGGCGTCGTTGAGCAGGTTTTTGAGGCTCATGCGGTGGCCGCCGGTCAGGTATTGCAGCGACTTGGCCACCCGCTGCGGGGTCCGTATCAACCCGTCTCGCTCGGTGTCTTCACCGAGGATGCCGAGCATCTGTGTGACCGCCTGAGACAGGGCGTCGGTCTGTGCGGAACAGGGGGGCTCGTCGAGTATGTTCATGGGTTGTTCATCCATAGTATTCAAAGTAGTTGTCGCGGGTCTCTTGCAGCCGCACACAGTAGAGGCGCTCGCTCCCCAGGGCTTTTTGCAGGGTCTCCCAGATGATGCGAACGATATTTTCCGAGGTGGTCACGACCCCTGTGTACTCGGGCAGGTCTTCGTTCAGGTGGCGGTAATGATAGCGCTCCACAATGGTGGTGCGGATGATCTGGTCCACTTCGTTGTGGTCGGCCACCAGCCCGGTGCGGCTGTCTACCGTGCCACGCAGGGTGATCTCCAGCCCGTAGTCGTGGCCGTGGCCCGACGGGTTGTTGCAATCTAAAAAGAGGGCCTTGTTTTCATCGTCTGACAGGTGCGGCGAATGCAGCCGGTGGGCGGCGGAAAACCGATAGCTGCGACGGGTCAGCACCGTACCGGTCGCCGGAGGCTGGGCCAGGGCGGATTCAGGGTGGTGGGTCACAAATAAACGTGCCTCCTGCTCAAACAGTTGCAGCCGTTCCAGTCGACCCTGCTCAATGGTCGGGGCCAACTCTTGCCACATGCGACAGAGGATGCGCTCACTGGTGGGCGCGGTCTGCCTGAAGGTCGGGTGGTCGTGGTTCAGGCTGCGGTGATCGTAGTGTACCAGCACCGCCTTGAGTGCTGCTTTCATCTGCTTGATGTTGACCACCATGCCGGTGCGCGGGTCCACATGCCCGCTGACCGTGGCCTCCACCAGATAGTTGTGGCCGTGGGGGCGAGTCTCCAGACCGTAGATGCGCTGGTTCTCCGCCGCGTTCCACTGAGGGTGGGCACAGAAGTGAGCGGTGGCGATCTCGGCCCGTTTGGTCAGGTAGACCCGTGCAGTGGTGGCCACGTCCAAGGTCAGGAGGCCCGCTCTATTTGATAATGTTTCATACGACGCCACAGGGTGGTGCGGCTCATATGCAGGTGTTTGGCGGCCGTACCCAGCCGCCAATCGCACTGCTCCAGCACCTTTAAAATGGTTTCTCGTTCTACCTGCGTGAGCGGGTCACTGGTCTCTACATCCACCTGCACCAAGCGGTGGTTGGGGGTGGCAGACACCGACGGAGCGGGCGGGTGGATCTGTAACAGCCCCTCTTCAGAATGGGTCACGTCCTTCGGTAGACAGTGGGCACTGATGAGCGTCGTGCGGCACAGTACCATGGCGTGCTCAATGACATTCTCAAGCTCGCGCACATTGCCGGGGAAGGGGTACGTCATCAGATGGTCCATGGTTTCCGGGGTGACGCCGGTCACCTCTTTGCCCATGACCTGATTGAAGCGGTCGATAAAGTGGTTCATCAACAGGGGGATATCGTCGGCCCGGTCGCGCAGGGCCGGAATCTGGATGGGCATCACCCGCAGTCGGTAGTACAGGTCCTCCCGAAAGGTGCCCTCCTGGACCATTTTTTTCAAGTTGCGGTGGGTCGCGGCGATCACCCGCACATCCACCCGCACGGTGTCGGCACCGCCCACCGGTTCAAAGCTCTCCTCCTGTAGCACCCGCAGCAGGCGGATCTGGGTGGCGGGAGAGATATCGCCAATTTCGTCTAAAAAGATGGTGCCGCCGTCGGCCTGCAAAAAGCGGCCGGCTTTATCGTGAGAGGCCCCGGTAAAGGCCCCCTTCACATGGCCAAACAGCTCGCTCTCCAGCACCCCTTCGGCCAGCGCGGCGCAGTTGAACTTTACAAACGGTCGGCCTGCCCGGTCGCTGTGCTCGTGCAGGGCGTGGGCGATCAGTTCTTTGCCGGTGCCGGTTTCGCCCTCGATCAGCACCGTGGTTTTGGTCGCGGCAATGGAGGGCAATATGTCGTATACCGCCTGCATGCGGTGGTTTTTGCCGATGATCCGGTCAAAGGAGAACTTGCCGTGCAACTCTTCAGTCAGCTTGACCTGCTCGGAGATGTCACGAATCACCTCTACTTCGCCAATTACCTCGCCGTGTACATCCCGGAGCAGGGTGGCGTTGACGGTGATGGGGATGTGCGCGCCGGATTTATTGACCAGAAAGGAGTCGTAGGAGCGGATATCACTGCCGGTCTCCAGCGCCCGGTCGAGCAAACAATCCTTGGTGGAACAGGCCGCACAGCGGATAATGTCAGCACACTCGGAGCCCATCGCCTCCTGCCGGGAGTACCCGAGGATTCGCAGGGCGGAGTCGTTGATATAGTGCACCCGACGGTCCAGGCCGATGGTCACCACGCCGTCGTTGAGCGAGTTGAGGATAACCTCCGGGTCGATTTGGTCTTCAGTCAGTTGGCGCATAGGGTTCCGCGATTGCAACGATGAAACATCATTCTAAACGGCTCGGACAGGCTGGGCAATGGAGCCGCCAATCTGTGAGCGACCCGGTCAGGAAACTACGCCGGGCGGGTGCGCGGGGCTGGGCGCTGGCGGCGGTGGTGAGCCTGCTGGTGGGTGCGTGCGTGGGTGACCCGGCCAGCCGACCGGACGGACCGTCCTCCAACGCCCCGGAGCAGGCCGACCGGCGTCCTGCCTTGAAGGGCAAGCAGATCGGCCGGGAGTTCATCGGAGTGGCGCTGAGTAAGTTTGAATTTCGTACCGAATATGAGGTGGCCGGGCTGGTCCGTCGGGTAGGGGAGGAGGTCGCCAAAGGGGCGGGGGTGGCGCCGGGTCGTTACCACTTTCTGGTGGTTAAAAACCCACAGGCCAACGCCTTTGCCGTGCCGGGGGGGTATATCTTCATCTTTGACGGGCTGCTGCGACGGCTGCATTCAGAAGAAGAATTGGCCGGGGTGCTGGCCCACGAGGTGGGACATGTGCGCAACAACCATTTTTTCAAGGACCGCAAAAAGGTGGCGGCGGCAGAGTTGGCCGCCATCGCCGCGATTTTGCTGAGTAGCGCCAGTGGTAACGGCGGTGCGGCCATGGCCTTTTCACTGGCGGGGGCGTCGTCGCTGCAACTGGCCTACAGCCGCAACAACGAGCGCGAGGCCGATATG
>JALWRU010000294.1 GCA_026994095.1 Nitrospira sp.
CGCCCCCATAGATTCCCCCGGTCCCCGCGCCGTTGGTGCCGCCGCAACTGCCCGCGCGGTCATCGACCTTATGCGGGTGAAAAACCCCTGGGGTACCTTTCTGCTGCTACTGCCGTCCATGTGGGCGCTGGTGCTGGCGGGACAGGGCCATCCACCGCTCGCCATTGTGGTCACCTTCGTGCTGGGGGCGTTTGTCATGCGCTCGGCGGGCTGCGTCATTAACGATCTGGCCGACCGCCACATCGACCCGCTCATCGCCCGCACCAAATCCCGCCCGCTGGCCGACGGGCGGCTCGCTCCCGCCACCGCCATCGCCGTCTTTATCGCGTTGGTAGCGCTGGCGTTTGTACTCATTTTGCCGCTCAACCGCTTGGCGATACTGCTCTCTGGCGGCGGCCTGCTGCTGGCGATTCTGTATCCGTTTACCAAGCGTTTTGTGGCCATTCCGCAGGCGTTTTTGGGCATGGCCTTCGGCTGGGGCACCTTCATGGCGTGGGCGGCGGTGACCGGATCGGTCAGCCTCACCCCATTGCTACTGTTTGCCGCCACCGTCTGCTGGGCCATCGCCTACGACACCATCTATGCCATTCAGGACATTGACGACGACCGCACGGTGGGGGTGCGCTCCAGCGCCATCCTGTTTGGTGACGCGGCTTGGGTTTGGGTCACCCTGTTTTTGCTGGCCACCGCCGCGCTACTGGCGGCTGCCGGGCTGCGCGAGGGGCTGTCCGGCCTGTTTATGGTTGCGGTGTTGATTGCCTGCGGCTATTTCATCTATCAGGGCCAGCGGGTAAAATCCGGCCTGTCGCGACCGGCGGCCTTTCGCCTGTTTGCTAACCATGTGTGGGTCGGGACGTGGCTGCTGGCCGCCATGTGGCTCGACACCCTTATTTAACGCCGGGATTTTATGGCCTACCACGACCTGCGGGAATTCATCGATCAGCTCGAGAAAGAAGGCGACCTGCTGCGCATCACCGCCGAAGTCGACCCCCATCTGGAGATGACCGAAATCGGCTATCGGGTCATCCGTGAAAACGGCCCGGCGCTGCTGTTCGAGAACCCCAAGGGCTACGACATGCCGGTGCTCATCAACCTGTTCGGCACCGTAGAGCGCATCGCCAAAGGGCTGGGTGTGACCCGGCATGGTCTGACCGAAGTGGGCGAACTGTTGGCCTGCCTCAAACAGCCGGAGCCGCCCAAGGGCCTGTCCGACGCCATCGACAAACTGCCACTGCTCAAGACCATGCTGGCCATGCCTCCCAAGACGGTTAAAAAAGCCGTCTGTCAGGAGGTGGTCAAAATGGGCGACGAGGTCGACCTGACCCGCCTGCCGGTGATGGGCTGCTGGCCTGACGAACCAGCCCCGCTCATGACCTGGCCGCTGGTGATTACCCAGGGGCCGAACGGGGGCCGCACCAATCTGGGCATCTATCGCATGCAGGTCATGAATAAAAATCAGGCCATCATGCGCTGGCTGGCCCATCGGGGGGGTGCCCTCGATCATCAAAACTGGGGCGACGAAAAACCGGAGCCGATCCCGGTGGCGATTGCGCTGGGGGCCGAGCCTGCCATCACCATCGCCGCCGTCACGCCGGTGCCGGACAGCCTGTCTGAATACCACTTTGCCGGGCTATTGCGCGGCAAAAAGGCCGAGTTGGTGGACTGTAAAACCGTGCCGTTACAGGTACCCGCCACCGCCGAGATCATTATCGAAGGGCATGTGTCGCTGACCGACTATGCGGATGAAGGCCCCTACGGCGACCACACCGGCTATTACAATCAGGTAGAGCGTTTTCCGGTCTTTACCGCCACCTGCATGACCCACCGCAAGGACCCGATCTATCACAGCACCTACACCGGTCGCGCCCCGGACGAACCGGCCATTTTAGGGCTGGCCTTAAACGACGTATTCGTGCCGCTGCTCAAACAGCAGTACCCGGAGATCGTCGACATGCACCTGCCCATGGAGGCCTGCAGCTACCGCATGGCGGTCATCTCGATCAAAAAACAGTATCCCGGTCACGCCAAACGGGTGATGTTCGGGCTGTGGGGTTTCTTGCGCCAGTTCATGTACACCAAATACATCGTGGTGGTGGACGACGACATCGACGTGCGCAGTTGGGACGATGTGATCTGGGCCATCACCACCCGCATGGACCCGGCCAGAGACACCATCATGGTAGAGAACACCCCCATCGACTATCTGGATTTTGCCTCCCCATCCTCCGGGCTGGGCAGTAAAATGGGGCTGGACGCCACCAACAAAATGCCCCCGGAGACCGACCGGGAGTGGGGCCGCCCCATCGTGCAGGATCCGGGTCTGGCCGCCAAGGTCACCGCCCGCTGGAAGGAGTATGGATTTTGAAGGAGTACCGACTTGTGACTGTCTCTCGTGTGGCCCTGACCCTCACCACCCTACTATTATTAAGCGGCTGTGCCCACCACATGGGCGGCCATAAAATGATGGCCCCGGAGGGCATGGTGCTGATCCCGGCGGGGCCGTTCATCATGGGCACCGACAAGTCTGACGCCGAGGCCAACGAGGCCGAGGAACTGGGCCTGCCCTACACCTGGTACTCGGACGCCACACCCCAACGCACCATCGATCTGCCAGCGTTTTACATCGACAAATACGAGATGACCAACGCCCAGTATCTGGTGTTTTTAAACGAGACCGAACTACCCATCGATCCGCCCTTCGCCTGGAACGGCCCCACCCCGCCGGACGGCACCGGCGACCTGCCGGTCACCGGCCTCAACTGGTACGAGGCGTTTTTATCGTGCCAGAGCTTTGGCAAACGGCTGCCGTCGGAAGCCGAGTGGGAGAAGGCCGCGCGCGGGCCGGACGGCAACCTCTACCCCTGGGGCAACGAGTTTGACGAGACCAAAGCCAACGTGGCCCACGGTGCCAAGGGTCGCCTGATGCCGGTGGGCAGCTACCCGGAAGGGGCCAGCGTCTACGGGGTGGAAGACCTGATCGGCAACGCCTGGGAGTGGACCAAAAGCTGGTACGGCCCCTATCCGGAAACCAAGTACATGAGCGACAACTACGGCAAGCGCTTCAAGGCCATTCGCGGCAACTCCTACGCCGAACCGGGCCACTTTGACAAAGAGGCCAGACGGCGGGTGATCGGCCAGATGTCGCGGGGTAACTACCGTTTTTCCTTCGACCCCAAGGGCCGCTTCCGCGACTCCGGCGCGCGCTGCGCCAAGTCGTTGCCCGGTGACGACAGCAAGTAATCATGACCGGACGGACGTCAGCAAAATCGCTGTGGAGTCGGATGGTGTTGACGCTGCTGCTGGCGACTCTGTTAGCACCCGCCGCGTTTGCGCAGATGGCGCCAGATCATGCACAGGCCGATCCGTCGGCTCCCTTCACCGAAGTCTCTGAAAAATCCTGTTCAGGCTGTCACGGTCCGGGCGGAAAAGGGCCTCGGGTCGACCTGAACCAGGTCCCGTGCATGGGCTGTCACCTGCAAGGCCACGACTCCCCCACACCGCCGCCGGTAGCCGCCGCCGACGGTGCCCACGGCATCTTTGAGCAGCCCACCGCCGCCGGCCCCACCGACCTGACCGACATGGTGAAAATCCCCGCAGGCGAAGTGCTGATCGGCAACGACGGTCGCGAGATCACCGAGGGCAAGGGCAATCTGGACGAAACCCCGGAGCATATGGTCTACCTGTCCACCTACTACATCGACCGCTACGAGGTCACCAACGCCCGCTACAAAACATTCACCGACGCCACCAACCACCGCCTGCCGCGCCACTGGAAGAAGGGCACCATCCCCGAGGGCCTCGAACAGCACCCGGTGGTCTATGTAAGCTGGTTTGACGCAGACGATTTTTGCAAGTGGGAAAATAAACGCCTGCCGGACGAACTGGAGTGGGAAAAGGCCGCCCGTGGCACCGACGGACAGGTGTTCCCCTGGGGCAATCGCTTCTCCTTAAAAAAGGCCAACACCCCCCAGCGGTGGGCCTCTAAAAAGATGAAGGGCAGCACCCTGCCGGTGGGCAGTTTTGAGGAGGGCAAAAGCCCCTACGGCCTGTACGACATGTCAGGCAACGTGTGGGAGTGGACCGGCTCCTGGTATCTGCCCTATCCGGGCAACGAGTTTGCCAACTCCTTCTACGGCCACAAAAACCGGGTGCTGCGCGGCGGATCATGGTACGACTGCCTGTCCTACGGTTGCGGGCTGTCGGCACCGACCTTTAACCGCAGCCGCTTCTCCCCCCGTATCCGCAACAACTCCTTTGGCTTCCGCTGCGCCGCCACGGTGCCGGAGGAGACGGCCTCTACCGGCACCGAACCGACTCCCCCGGTCAAAGAGCAGACCCCATGATCTTCTTGCGCCGCCTCGCACTGTTGCCCGCGTTACTCCTGTTGGTCCTGCTGCCCGCCTGTCAGGAGCCGCCGGAGGGCATGGTCAAAATCGTTGGCGGGCCGTTCATCATGGGCACCGACCTGACCGATGACGACGGTCGTGCCGAAGAACTGGGGCTGATCATTCGCTGGTTCGATACCGCCCGCCCGCGCCACAAGGTAACCCTCGCCCCCTACTTTATCGACCGCACCGAGGTCACCAACGGCGACTACGCCCGCTTTGTGGGGGCCACTCGCCACCAGCCGCCGCCCCACTGGCGTGGCCCCATCCCCGCCCAAGACACCGACCATCATCCAGTCACCCACGTGACCTGGTTCGATGCGGACCAGTACTGCAA